>DAHXJB010000247.1:0-5032 GCA_027372455.1 Chloroflexota bacterium
GATGGAGTATCAGTTCTTCCCCGGCTGTTCCCTTCACGGGACCGCCAGAGAGTACGCCGTTTCTCTCAGGGCGGTGTTCAACAAGCTAGGCCTGACGCTCAACGAGATCGAGGGGTGGAACTGCTGTGGTGCGACGGCGGCAAGGTCGCTCGACGAGCTTCTCCCCATCGTGCTGGGGGCCCGGAACCTCGCCCTGGCTCAGGAGAGCGATCAGCCGCTGCTGGCAGCCTGCAACATGTGCTACAGCAATCTGGCCATCGCACAGCATTCGCTGCAAGAGGAAACCGTGCGAAAGCGGGTGAACTCAAGGCTGCGGGAACTGGGAATCAGCTACTCTGGGGGCGTGCCGCTGCTCCACCCGCTGCAGGCCGTCGCTACCGAAACCGGGCTGGAGCGGATCGCTGCCGAAGTCGTGCGTCCACTGGTGGGCCTCAGGGTGGTGTCCTACTACGGCTGCTTGCTAACCCGACCTCGCTATGCCTCGATCGGGGAGTCCAACTTCAATCCGATGGCGCTCGACCACCTGACCCTGGCCCTGGGCGCAAAGCCCCTGCCGTTTTCGGCCAAGACCAGGTGCTGTGGCGGGCCGTTGCTGATGACCCATCCCGACGCGGCCTGCTCGGCGGCTAAAAGCTTGCTGGACGAGGCAAAAGAGCTGGGAACCCAATGCATAGTTGTAACCTGCCCACAGTGCCAGATGAGCCTCGGTGCGAACCAGGGAACGATAGAAGCTCGCTACGGCGTAAAGTACGATATCCCGGTGCTCTACTTCACTCAGCTGCTTGGCCTGGCACTCGGGATCGATCCCCGGGCTCTCGGCCTGGCCACTTCATACTTCATGGCTCACACCACGGCGTAGACCCTCAGAGGGACGGCAGCGCCTCCACGAATGGCAAGCGGAGCGGCGTGCAACTGAAAGCCGGATGGGGGCAGGGCTGCAAGGCCGGTGAGGTTCTCGACGATCAGGACACCCGAGGCGAGCAGCGAGGAGTGAGCCGGGCGGGAGGGATCGGCCGTGTCGTCCACGTTCCAGAAGTCCACGCCGGCCAGTATCGCCCCACGTTCGACCAGCTGTTGGCAGAGTTCCGGAGAGAGATAGGGGGCCGGCTCCCAGTAAGCCGGAGTCTCCCATCGTACCGACCAGTCGGTTCGGAAAAGCACGGCCCTGCCCTCGACCTCCAGCCCCTCCAGCAGGTCGGCCCCCAGCGATCGCTCCGGCTCTCCCCGCGCGTCGACCACCAACCCCGGAAGGTCGGCCACACGCTCCAAAGGGATTTGCGACAGGTCGATCCCATCGGGATAGCGGTGGAAGGGGCTATCCATGTAGCTGCCGAGACTCCCCACGAGGTCGTAGTGGCTGATGTAGAACTCGGCCTTGCCCTGATAGTGGGGGCGGGACTCGGCGTGGGTCAGGTGGGCCCCGATGTGAGGTTCCGGAAAGCCGGGGTAGCTGGGCATGCCGTTATGGATGGGGTGGCTGAGATCGATGAGTCGGGCCATGGTCGATTCCTCCTGTCAGCAGTCGACCCCGCACCGGCGCTCCACGGTTGGCATCACTGAGTGCATGCACCGATAACGGAGAACTAATCCGTCTTGACCAGGCCAGATAGTACCATCATTGCCGCTCGATTTACCTCCGCGGCGGCTCCTCGTGCATGGCGCTCTGCCAAAGCTGGGCGGTGATACGTCGGAACAGCATGGAGCCGAGGGCAGCCATGCCGCTCGCCAGCGCAATCCACAGTGCGCGCTTCAGCATGTTGGGTTCACTCCTCTGATGAATCACCGCCCTGCCGGCAACCCGGCTGCTTGCCGCTTGGCGTATGTTCTGAGGATTGGTTCGCCGGGATAGCTCGTCCAGTATGAGGTCGGTCTCGTGGCGCAGATCCTCCATTTCCGTCTCTATCTGATCCGGTCTCTGGCCCATTCGACATCCTTCCCGGCCAGAGTAGTTGTTCGTTTCCCGCTCTAAGATGGCAGCAAGTGTGCCCTCTCCCCCGATCTAACGTTTACGTGAGCTCTTGACACTTACGTAAGAAGCAGGTACGCTTGTGCTGCACACTCGGACGGAGGTCACAAATGGCAAACTTGCTTCAGATAGGCGACGTGGTGGAGCGCACCGGCCTCACCCACAGGGCTCTCCACTACTACGAGGAGATCGGTCTGTTGGTCCCCAGCGTCAAACTTGACGGCGGGATGAGGCTGTACATCGAGGAGGATCTCCGTCGAATCAATCGAATCCTGGAGATGCGTGCGTTGCTGGGCCTCTCTCTAAAGGAGATCAAGCGAATGCTCGAGGCGGAGGAATCCCGAGCCTCGTTGCTGCTCTCTGCTCAGAACGAGCCGACCGTCGAAAACCGTCGGGCCGACCTGGAGAAGGCGCTGGCCATAGCCCAGGAGCAGCTGGATCAGGTGCGGTCCCGTCTGGAGCAGATGCGAATCCTGGAGGGCCGCCTGGCGGACGAGCTGCTTAGCCTGCGTGAGGCGCTCGACTCCACCGCTTCGCGAAACGGGGAGTGAAACATGACCACCCTGTCTAATCAAGGTCCCATGGATGAGCCGGTCATCCGGGTCGAGGATCTGAAGAAGAGCTTCGGGGAGATCACCGCCGTCGGCGGTGTGTCCTTCGACGTCAAGGCCGGCGAGATCTTCGGTTTTCTGGGCCCCAACGGGGCCGGCAAGACCACCACCATCAAGATGCTGTGTACCCTGCTGAAGCCATCCTCCGGCCACGCCACCATCGACGGCCACGACGTGGTCGACGAGGCCGCCGCGGTTCGTTCCGGTATCGGGATCGTCTTCCAGGACAACACCCTGGACGAGTATCTGACGGCGGAGCAGAACCTCCGCTACCACGCCATGATCTACCACGTCCCCCGCGACCAGCGGGAGGAGCGGATCCAGAGGATGCTGGATCTGGTGGAGTTGGCCGATCGCAGGTCCGACGTCGTGCGCACCTTTTCGGGAGGCATGAAGCGGCGGCTGGAGATCGCCAGGGCGCTGCTCCATCTGCCTCGCGTCCTCTTTTTGGACGACCCCACCGTCGGGCTGGATCCCCAGACCCGGCACTACGTCTGGGAATACCTGAGGGAGGTGCGGCGGCAGCAGGGCATCACCATCTTCCTCACCACCCACTACATGGACGAGGCTGAGAACGCCGACCGCATCGCCATCATCGATTACGGCCACATCATCGCCCTGGATACCCCCGCTGCCCTCAAGCGGATGGTGGGTGGTGACATGGTCACCCTCTCCACGGCCAACAACGAGCAGGCCCGCCGGGAGATCTCCGACCGGCTGGGGGTGGAGCAGGTCGCTCAACTCGACGGTCACCTCACGTTCGAGGTGGAGAGCGGTGAGTCCTTCGTCCCGCGGCTGGTGACCGGCCTCAGCGTGCCGGTGCGGACGGTCTCGGTGCGCAGCCCCGGTCTGGACGATGTCTTCCTCCGCCTCACTGGCAAGGCGATTCGAGACGAGGAGGCGGGGAGCACCGACAGGTTGAAGTCGCGGATGCGCGAGAAAGGGAGGATGAAGCGATGAGCGTCTCCACGGAAACTCGAACTATCCAGGGGGGTCAGGGATTGGGCGGGGCTGTCCGGGAGATGATCGACCCCGAGGCCGTGTGGATGATCTGGCAGCGGGACCTGGTCCGTTTCCGTCGGCAACCCACCCGCCTGTACGGCTCAATCGTTCGGTCGATAGTCTGGCTCTTTGCCCTGGGTCTGGGGCTACGCCAGTCCTTCGTGCCGGTGTCCGGGATGAACTACACCCAGTTCATCTTCCCCGGCGTCATCTCCATGGCGCTGATCTTCGCCTCCCTCCAATCCGCCATATCGGTCATATGGGACCGGGAGTTCGGCTTCCTCAAGGAGGTGATGGTGGCCCCCATCCCACGCTCTTCTCTTCTGCTGGGGAAGGCGCTGGGAGGGGCTTCCACCTCCACTCTGCAGGGGATCGTCGTGATGGCTTTTGCCCCTCTGGCCGGCGTTCACCTGACAATCATCTCGGTGGTGACGGCTGTGGCGCTGATGTTCCTGACCTCCATCGCCATGACCTCCATGGGGCTGGCGATCGCGGTGCGGATGACCGACTTCGAGGGCTTCGGTAGCCTCCAGAACATGGTGGTGATGCCGATGTATCTGCTCTCAGGCGCCATGTTCCCCACCCATGGCCTGCCGCTGTGGCTCAACGCCGTGCTGGTGGCGAATCCCCTGTCCTATGGGGTGAGCGCCATTCGGGGGGTGTTGCTCAACTACTACACTCATGCCCTTGCGTTGGACGTGGTGGTGCTGGGTGGATTCAGCGTGGTCATGCTCTCGATCGCCATCTGGCTGCTGGAGCGTGAGGGGTGATCGCAAGTGCGATGGGTCTTGTGCCCCGCCGTCCGATCCCGCAAAATGGAGGATGATCGACACAGCTGGAGCACTCTGCACTCAGCACTTGGCGCCTGGCAGGGGCGGGTGAGATGCCGTGCTCCTGGTTTTCACGACGAATCTGGTGGAGCACTGGAAGGGGTGGAGCTGCAGATGGCATCTGAAGGCAACGTTGCCCGGGCGCCGCGAATCGGCGTCACTTGGGTTAGTCCGGGGGAGACGATCGGCGGTCGATACCTGGAGGCTGTGAAGCGGGCCGGCGGCGAGCCGGTTCCTCTGCCCCCAGACGCCGATTCCTGGGAAGATGAGCTCTTGACTCTCGATGGCCTCATGCTGACAGGGGGTATCGATTTGGACCCAGCTTTGTACAAGCAGGATAGAAAGCCTGAATGCCAGGTACCCAACGAGGAGCGTGACCGGTTGGAGACGGGGGCGCTCCGCTTTGCCCTGGAGCGAAAGCTTCCGATCCTGGGGATTTGCCGGGGGTTCCAGTTTCTGAACGTGGGCCTCGGGGGCACTCTCATCCAGGACATTCCCTTGGAGATGCCCTCGGCCTTCACCCATCACCGTATCGATGGGGATCGTTCGAGCTTCCATACAGTGCGAGTGCTGCCGGGTACCCGGCTGGCAACCATCGTGGGCGACTCGGGTTACCTGAAGGT
>DAHXJB010000023.1:0-3774 GCA_027372455.1 Chloroflexota bacterium
GTCGAGGTTTATCCTGGCAGGGTACGGCGACCCGATTACCACCATCTCCGGGTTGATGATGTTGACCAGATTGATTACCCCCATGGCCAGGTATTCTGCGGCCTCGCTCACCACCCTTGATGCCACCGGGTCCTGCTGTTCTGCTGCCTGGAACAAAGTCTCGATCTCATGGAAGAGCCCGCCACCCTTGGGATCGAGTTTCAGCTTCGACGCGGCACTCGTCGCTATCAAGGCCCTGGCACGGCGAATCATGGATGGAAACGAAGTGTAGAGTTCGAGACAGCCGCGCCCCCCACACGTGCACAGTTCACCGCCGAAATCCACTGTCGCATGCCCGATCTCGCCCGCTACCCCATATGCCCCGTGGTAGACCTCCCCGTTCAGGATGATTCCTGACCCGACCCCGTCTCCCACAATCAAAGATATGAAGTTATCCGTCTGCCGACCCACTCCATACCACCGCTCGGCGAGAGCGCAGTCGTTGGCATTGTTGTCTGGATACACCGGGACACCGAACTGCTGACCGAGGGACTCCACCAGGGGTGCACCACTCCAGTTATACGGAATGGAGTCCCGGCTCCTGGCCCGTCGTAGCGACGCGCTGTCGGCAGCAGTCCCGACCAGATTGATTGGGCCGGGGGCAGCCACACCAATGCCGACCAACCGAGACGCCGGGACTCCGGTCTCTTCCAAGAGTCTGCTGACCATTGCAGTCACATGCTCCAGAAAACGATCCCAGTTGGGGGCGAGTCTCCAACTCACCGTAACCTTGTGCACGATGCCACCGTCTAGTGCGCAGACCACACCGATCGTGGCAAATCGAGAGACATCGATGCCAACGGCATAGCCTGAGGAGGGGTTCACTGAAAGCAATTGACTCCGGCGGCCTGCTGAGGAAGGAAGCTTGCCAGATTCGTGAACCAAGCCAGCCTCCACAAACTCATTGACTATATTGGTTATGCTGGCACGTGTGAGCTGAGTCCGCTGAGCAAGAGCGATCCTGGAGACCGGTTGGAACCTGCGGATGGCATCGAACACCAGCGCTCTGTTCGACTGCCGGACGAGGTGTAGGTTCGTGACGTGCCGACTACCGCTCATCGTGGTTTCCAGAAGACACTAATTAAACGATTTGATTAACTATGGCTGGAATGATACTACAGGTCCCCGACTTGTCAATCCCTATTTCCCACAGAATCCGCACAGCTGTTGTCCGAGAGAATCACGTTCCAGCTCAACACTCCGCCACACCATCAGCTTCCCAATCCAAGAGCCTGCCTCAGGGAGAGTGCGAGCACGCCTCGCCCGAGTTGGTCAAGCCCCTCCCCCAAGGCTCACAAATTGCAGATCGCTCTGGAACAAGATCATAATGGCTTGAGACGCGGCTGCTTGAGACGAACCGGCCAGAGCGTCGACTGTTCGAACGAGGTGGACAATCCGTGGAGAGAGTACTGGTAACCGGCGGGGCGGGATTCATCGGATCTCATCTGGTTGATGCCCTCATCGAGCGCGGCATGCAGGTGCGCATACTCGACAACCTGGACCCGCAGGTCCACGGGGTGGCTCGCACGTTGCCGAGCTATCTAAATCCCCGCGCGGAGATGATCCAGGGCGACATCCGGAACCGAGATCTACTTTCGTCTGCGCTGGAGGGGATACAGGTAGTCTTCCATCTTGCCGCCGCCGTGGGTGTCGGGCAGTCGATGTACGAGATAGAGCACTACGTCTCCGCCAACACTATAGGGACCGCGGTGCTGTTAGAACTGCTCGCCCACAAGCGACATGGGGTCCAGCGGCTGATTGTGGCCTCCTCCATGTCGATCTATGGCGAGGGTGGATACCTCTGTCCAAACTGTGGGTCCACCGAGTCGCTACCCCGCGACGAAGCACAGTTGAGGGAATCCCTCTGGGAGCCACTCTGCGCCATCTGTCGCGAGACCCTGATCCCGCTCCCTACGGCAGAGGAGAAGGCGCTACAGCCCAGTTCGATCTATGCGATCTCCAAGAAAGACCAGGAGGAGATGTCCCTCTGCATAGGCAGGGCCTATGGGATACCCACGGTTGCGCTGCGCTTCTTCAACGTCTACGGTCCCCGCCAGGCCCTCTCAAACCCATACACAGGGGCGGCCGCCATCTTCTCCTCCCGAGCCTTGAACGGCAGGCCTCCCCTGATCTATGAGGATGGGCTGCAGACCCGCGACTTCGTACACGTCGGCGACGTCGTCCAGGCACTTCTGCTGGCGATGGACAACGAGGCCGCCGATTACGGGGTGTTCAACGTCGGCACCGGTCGCGCCCTCTCCGTACTGGAGATGGCGGAGATCATCTGCCGGGAGGTGGGCCCTCCCGACCTCCATCCCCACGTGGTCCAGAAATACCGTAAGGGGGACATCCGTCACTGCTACGCGGACATCAAACGGATCAGTGCCTTGGGATACCGGCCCGAGGTGGCCTTCGAGGAGGGGGTACTCGACCTGGTAAGATGGGTACGAGGGCAGTCGGCGGACGACCGGTTGGATGAAGCCGCGGTGGAGTTGGAGAGGCGCGGGCTAGTTAACTGACCCCCGGAACAGCACCGCGATCGCCCTGGGAGCCTCACGGGAAGGTCACGCCTTCTCGACTACCGTGGTCGGTGACCCAATCGTAGTAGGCTTCGTCCTGCTCGATCCGCAACTGCACAGCCCTTCGGGCGGCTTCGGCCTCCTCCAGCCCGTGAGTACTCTCGATGGCGCTCCGCATCGACCCTAGGCCAGCAATGGCGATGTCGGCGTGTTTCCTTTCGTGAGCTTCAAGCGCGGCCACCATCCGCCGCCAACTATCCACCAGGCTGGGCGGCGCACTGGACGGGGCCTTCCATCGAGGCAGCAGGATCGAGATGTGGTACAGAGGACCCCCTTGCTGCACGGATACGCTCCCGTCGGAACGGCGAGAGAAGGTGACGGTGTACCTCCACGAGGTGGTGCCCCATTTCCCTTCGCCGCAGGGGGAGGACGCCAGCTGCGCCGATAGCTCCCCCGCCGTGCTTCCCCGCACGTCGTAGTACTGGATCTCCACGGCATTGTCGAGCCTGGAACCATCCGCAGCGGAGAAGCCGGCGGGGTAGTTGACTTCCGACGACTGTCCGCCCGAGGCTGAGTCCGAAGGGGTAGACTGCGATGCGTTGAAAGCAGCCGATTCCCAGCCAAATCGGTCGCTGTTGGCCCGATCCTGCAAGCCATTTGGACCATCGATCCAGGTCCACCAGCCGTTGGTGAAAGCCGTCCAGTTGTCGGCCTTGCGCCAGACCATCAAGCCGGTGGTAGTCTGCTGAAGAGCATCGCCGTTGGGGGTGTGGTGCTCGTCCTCCAGCGGTTCCCCAACCACCAGCGGCAGTTGGTCCGCCAGAGTCTTGAATCCAAGCCGGAACTGTGGCGTGGACTGAGCGTGCACATTTCCTAGCGAAGAAAGAGCCAACATCGCGACCAGCAGACCGAGGCTGAAGACTCTCACGCTGTTCCCCTCGCGGCAGTCACCCACAATCCGACGCGACTAAGCACACCGACGTAGGTGCATCGTAGAAAGCGGGTCCAGGGCGCAGCACCTGGCGGGGTTTGGGGTGTCCCCAAGAATCTCATATGTTCCAATGCAGGAGTGCTTAGTGGTCCATCCGGCAAGTCTATGCGACCTTCGCCAGTAGAGCGATACCTGGCTGCCGACGGGGTTGATGCCGTCGGCGACGACCCCATATGAAAGGATGTCGATGGGCGTTCCAGTAGGCGGTGCCATCCCGAATGGCCT
>DAHXJB010000285.1:0-3780 GCA_027372455.1 Chloroflexota bacterium
ACCTTCAAGATGCTGAAACCGTTCTGCCAGCTTTGATGTTGATGTAGGGCCCCGTGGGGGCCAAGGTCCTCTGGCCGTCGCACCATAGACCTGTTCGCAACCGGCCGATGCAGGGTCACCGGGATCCGGTGGCGACCCTGCATCCCCTATGACGTTGACTCAGGCTACGACCGCCTCGGTCCCCAGATAGGCATCGATTACCTCTTGATTGGTCTCGATCTTCTCTGCCGGGCCTTCCGCTATCTTCTTGCCGAAGTTCAGCACTGTGATGTGGTCGGAGACGTTCATCACCAGGCTCATGTCATGTTCCACCAGCAGGATGGTGATTCCCCGATCCCGGATCTTGAGGAGAAGTTCCACCAGGCCTTCGGTCTCGGCAGCGTTCAGGCCGGCGGCCGGTTCATCCAGAAGGAGCAGCTTGGGGACCGACGCGAGCGCTCGTGCCAGCTCGAGCAGCCTCTGCTGGCCATAGGGGAGGCTCTTGGCTATTGCGGTTTCCTTCCCCTGCAACCCCACGAATTCCAGTACCTCGAAAGCCTTCTGGCGGAGGACTGCTTCCTCCTTCCGCTGCGAGGGAAGGTGGAGAAAGCTCGATACCAGCCCGGCCTTGGAGCGGACGTGCTGCCCTATCAACACGTTGTCCATCGCGGTCAACTCACCGAACAGCCGTATGTTCTGGAAGGTTCGGGCCATTCCCACGGCCGTGATGGAGTGTGGCTTCTTGCCGCCGATCTCCTGTCCGTCGAACAGAAGGTTGCCGGCGGTCGGGGTGTAGAGGCCGCTAAGCAGGTTCAGGGTGGTTGTTTTCCCCGAGCCGTTGGGGCCGATCAGGGCCTGGATCTCCCCCTGACGGATCTCCATGTCGACGCCGTCCACGGCCTTGAGTCCGCCGAACTGTTTTGCCAGTCCCTTTACCGACAGCAGTGTCCACTCGTTGTTTACTCCCTCCGGTAGTACAGGGAAGGGGTTCGCGCGGCCGGCGGCCGTTTGGGCAGCCGCCGGTATCCTGGCTGGGGCCGCGGATCCTCCGGATGCCCACCACTGTCTCAGCCGACCGCTAACCGGCAGGGAGTAGACCAAGCCGGCGATACCACCGGGCATGAACACCATGATGGCGACGATCCCGGCTGCATAAAACATGAAGTAGGAGTCTTTCAAGAATCGAAGGAGCTCGGGCGCGAGCGTCAGGAGGAACGCCCCCACGACCGCGCCCACCGCGGAGCCGTTTCCGCCCAGCACGGCCATGGCAAGCAACACGACCGACTGATCGAAAGAGAAGGTGTCGGGGCTGATGTAGTGCGATCCACTGAAGGCGAAAAGACTGCCCGCGAAGCCCGCGTAGGCAGCCGAGAGGGCGAAGGCCGTGACCTTGAAGAGGGTAGTGTCGATCCCCATCGTCTCGGCGGCCATCTCGTTCTCGCGTATCGCCTGCAACGCCCGGCCGATCCTGGAGTTCCTGAGGAGAAGCGAGGCCCAGATCATCAGGATCAGCGACAACGCGGCCAGATAGAAAAAGTTGGTTGGACCCGAGAGATCGATGGGGCCAATCCAGGGCGCTGGTATCCCGCTGATGCCGTCGGAGCCATTGGTAAGATCCTTGGAGTTTATCAGGATCAGCTGCACGATGATCCCGAAGCCAATGGTCGCCATGGCGAGGTAGTGGCCCGACAGCTTGAGGGTCGGGATCCCGAGCAGCACGCCAAACAATCCCGCCACCAGTAGGGCGGCCACGATCGCGGGCCACGGCGACCAGTCCAGCTTAGTGGTAAGCAGTGCCGCGGTGTACGCGCCCACACCCCAGAAACCTGCCTGCGCCAGGGAGAGCTGCCCGGTGTAGCCGAGGACGATGTTCAGCCCCAGGCAGGCTATCGAGAAGCTAATTGCGAGGTTGAGCAGATTCAACCAGTAGTCGCTGCCCACCAGACGTGGTAGGGCGGCAACGCACAGTGCAAGCAAGGCGAGGAGGAGAAACTTGGCGACCCGTGCAGTCATCTCATTTCCTCCTAAGCCTTCTCTGCGACTTTCTCGCCGAAGAAGCCCTGAGGCCGAAGAAGCAACACCAGGATGAGGACCAAGAAAGCGAAGGCGTCCCGATAGCCGCTGGAGATGTAGAAAGCACCGAACTCCTCAATGATCCCCAGGAAGAGACCACCGATAATGGCCCCCGGCACGCTGCCGAAACCACCCACTATCGTGGAGCAGAACGCCTTCAAGCCGAGCATCGCTCCCATCTCCTTGGTGACGTAGAAGATGGGACCGATCAGGACGCCGGCCACGGCCCCCAGCATGGAGCTGTACACGAATGTTATGGCGATCATGGTCGCGACCGGAATGCCGAGCAGGCGAGCCATGTCCTTGTCCTGCGCGGTAGCCTGCATCTTCTTGCCTAGGGAGGTTTTCTCGAAGAAGTAGTACTGCAGCACGAGCAAGACGATGGTGACCCCGACGATCACCACGTACTGCGGATCGATCGAGACACTGCCCAGCTGCAGCACGCCGCTCGACGTCGGCCTGGGCATCAGCTCAGGCTCAGCCCCGAATACCAACTGGGCGCCATTTCGCAGGAATATCGACACCCCGATGGTACTAATCACCACTGGAAGGAACGATCGGTTTCGAAGCGGGTAGTAGGCTATTCGCTCGAAGACGATCCCGAACAGCCCCATGAAGAGGATGGTGATCAGGTAGGTGAGGCCGAAAGGTAGCTTGAAAGTCCCCATTAGCCATACCGCGACGAAGGCCGGAATCATCACGAACTCGCCCTGCGCGAAGTTCACTACGCCCACTGCGTTGAATATCAGCACGAAACCCAGGGCCACCAGGGCGTATATCGAGCCCATGGCCAGCCCGGCGGCAAGCAGCTGCAGGTTGGTCGAAATGTCCATGAATGCCCCTCTTGCCATAAGTTGCTGGCCCCGGATTGCTCCGGGGCCAGATATGATGTCCCTTAGATATGCACCTCGCTTACTGCGCGGTGGGCTTGACCGATACAACCTTGATGAACTTCAGCGAGTCGCCGGGCTCGATCTGCACTATAGTGTTCGAGTGCAGACCGTCGCCGTTGGGGGTGAAATCGTAGGTACCGCATGCCCCTACGTAGTTATGGAGGCCGAGGATGTACTTCATGATCTTCGATCTATCCTCGCCGACCGCCTTGATCGCCTTGGCGTACATCTCTATGGCGTCGTAGTTCCAAGCGGAGAGAGCATCAGCTGGCTTGCCGTACTCTTTCTGGTAGGCCTCGTCGTAAGCCTTGGATTCCGGGGTCTGGCCGGGGTAGAAGTCGGCTACCACGTAGTCACCCACGGCCGCATCCTTCGACAGTGCCAGCGTATCCGACTCGGCGCTGGAGGGCGAGCCTATGTACTTGTAGGGCATCTTCAGGTCGTGGTACTGCCGTTCGATGGTCGCGGCGTCTTCAGGCCGGGTGCAGTAGGTGATTATGGCCTGAGCGCCAGCATCCTTGATCGCCAGCAACTGTGCGGTGTAGTCCTTGCTGTCCGCGGTGTACGACAGATCCTTGACCACCGTGACTCCCTGCTGCTTGGCGTTCTGTTCCACGAGGGCCGCGCCGCCGGAGCCGAAGGCGTCGGAGTCGTGCAGGATACCGATCTTGGTTAATTTCAGGTTGTCCTTGGCGAACTGGACCATCGCCGCCGCGGCCACGGAGTCGTCGGGCCGGAGACGGAAGACCCAGGGGTTCCCCATGTGGGTGTTCTTAACGGCGGTGCCACCCGTCGCCTCGGGGATGCCGGCAGCCTTCACCGTGTCGGAGACGGC
>DAHXJB010000293.1:0-4387 GCA_027372455.1 Chloroflexota bacterium
GATAGTGCCCCTTCAGTTTCAAGGCCGGCCAGCCAAGGGCAAGCCCTGCCCCTCCTGCGAGGAGAACGCCTGCCACGGCCGCTATAGGCAAAGGTACATCGCGGAGCGCGAGTATGGAGTATCCGTAGGCGCCGAGGCCGAAGAAAGCGGCCTGGGCCAGGGAGATCTGACCGCCAAACCCCAGGATGAAGTTGAGGCCCACTGCCAGAATGACGTTTACCATCGCCACGTTGATGACGTGCAAGTAGTAGACGCCGAGGACACGAGGTGGAAGCAGTGCAACGACGCCCAGTGCAACCAAGGCGACTACGAGTGGGAAGGCTCTTCTCGTGTCCATAGCTTCATGGCCTCTCCATCTCGGGTTCTCCGAAAAGTCCCTGCGGCCGGAAGATCAGGAAAGCGATGAGTAGCCCGAAGGAAATGACGTCGATGTACTGAGAGGACAGAAAGTAGGATCCCAGAGCATCTACCAGCCCCAGGATCAAGCCGCCGATTATGGCCCCGGGGGCGTTACCGAATCCACCGACGATGGAAGAGGCGAATGCCTTCAGCGATACCATGCCCCCCATGTCCGCTGAGACGTAAAAGACCGGGGCCACGAGCACGCCCGCGACTCCGGCCAGGACGCAGGCGTAGGCAAAGATCAGGGCGATTACGCGATCTGTGTTGATGCCCATCAACCGAGCAACTTCGCGGTCCTGGGCGGTCGCGCGCATCGCCTTGCCGATCGCCGTGCTACGGAACATCACTACCTGCAGGATCATGAGAACTACCATGGTCACGAGGATCAGCACGTGCTGCCCGTAGATCTTGGCAGGGCCTAGGGTGACAGTAGCATTGCCGAATGGGCCGGAGTCAATCAATGGGTCGGGGCCCCAAACCAGTACGGCACTGTTCTTCAGGAAGATCGAGAGACCAAGGGTGGCCACAATTGCACCTAGTTGGGGGGCGTTGCGGAGCGGGTGGTAGATCCCGCGGGCCATGAGCAGTCCGAAAGCCGCCATGAATACCATGGTCAGCACCAGGTTCACCCCCCAGGGGAGGTGCAACGCCTGGGACAGGGAGGCGACACTGACGAATGCAGCCAGCATCACCAGCTCCCCCTGGGCGAAGTTCACGATCCCCACAGCGTTCCAAATAAGGGTGAAACCGAGGGCGACCAGCCCGTAGATCGCCCCCATCGCCAGACCGGAGACGCCAAGCTGTATCAGCATGGAAACGCTCCCTCGTGATTAGTGATCATTGCATTGATAGCTAAACTTGGGGACACCCCAAACCCCGCCAAGGGGCGCAGCCCCCTGGACCCTTGCTTTAGCGACCCATGCAGAGATCAGTAGTGTTGTCTGTTGGGAACTTTGGGGACGCTCGAGAAAACCCGGGCGTCCCCACTCTGCCCCTACTTCTCCTTAACTACCTGCACCACCTGAGGCTTTCCGTTCTTCACCTCGGTGATCAGCCCCGAGTGCACCATGTCGCCGTTGGAGCTCCAGCTGTACTGTGTCATGACACCCTGAAAGTCCTGGGTGCCCTGCAGTGCCTTCTGGATGGAGGGCCCGTCGACCTTGCTGGCCTTCTTGATTGCCTCCGCCAGGATGTTGGTGGCATCGTAGTAGGCCGATGCGTACAGCTCCGGCTGGGCGTTGTAAACGGCGGAGAATTTCTTCATCCAATCCTGAACGTGCTGATCCGGATTGCTCGGGACGAAGTCACTGATGGAGACTGCCCCGTTGGCGGCGTCGCCGGCCAGCTTGAGGAAGGGCGGCTGGCTAAAGGTGGTCGACCCGACCAGCTTGAACTTCGCGCCCAGGGTAGCCATCTGCTTGGCCAGCAGGCCGCCGGGCTGGTCGTCGGTCCACACTATGATGCCGTCCACCCCCTTCTGTTGGAAGCTGAGGATCTGAGGAGTGAAGTCCTTGGTATCATCCTGGTGAGTCTCGACGGCAACCGGTGTTATCCCCCGCTTCGAGAGCTCGTCCTTGACGACCGCGATCCCACCCTGCCCGAAGGCGGTGTTGACGTAGTCGAGGCCGATCTTCTTTAGGCCGAGCGTTTCCACCGCGTATTTCACCAGCAGTCTTGCGCCTACCTCGTCGTTCAGCCGGATGCGAAAGATCCACGGGTTGCCCTGGGCCGTTATGGGGGGACCGGTGGCGCCGGTTAGGGCCGGCACGCTGTACTTCTGGAAGATCGGTTCGGTGGGAAGCATCGCCGGACTGAAGTGGGGCCCGATGACTGCTACCACGTTATCCTGGGTGATCAGCTTCGTCACGGCGTTGGAAGCTGCCGTTGGGTTGGGACCCTGGTCGTCCTCCCAGAACAGCTTAATCTGGCGACCGTTGATCCCTCCCTTGTCGTTGATCTCCTTAACTGCCAGGCCGATGCCGTTTTTCATGTAGCCGCCGTCTTCCGCGAACTGGCCGGTGAGGGGAGCGGAGACCCCGATCTTGATGGGTTCAGCGCTCTTCTGCGCACCACCGCTGCTCGGTGCACTCCCACCGGCAGGGGCGCTGGTGCTGCAGGCGGCCAGAGCCAGGAGGGTTGTCGCGGAGAACAGGGTGACCGCGCTTAGCCGGAGCCATTTCATCTCCAGAACTCCTTTCGTTTCAACGACTCTCGAGGTGAGAACTTCGCTTGCCCGCGCAGGGTTCCGTATCGACTAGGGTTGACACACTGAGACTTCGGAAGGATCACGTTTGTGCTCTCAGGCCACCACCGCGATGCCTGCTTCGACCAACCGCTGGCGTATTTCCGCGCGCTTTTCCTGACTTGGCGGCAGCATCGGGCTACGCGCCGGACCGACCTTGCGGCCCTGGAGCTCGATGGCGACCTTGGCCAAGTAGGGCATGTTGACCCCCTCGATGGCTCTCCAGACCGGCAGGATGCGGTCGTGCAGGGCCTTGGCCCCGGCGTGATCGCCGGCCTCCATCCGGTTCCACATCTCAAGAGTGGGCCCCGGAAGCACCGTGTTCAAGCAGCAGATGGCGCCGTCAACCCCGAGGCAGTAGGACAGGTACAGAAGGTCATCCACGGCGGTTATCACCGTCAGCCGGTCGTGGAACTCGTGCATCAGGTCGGCCACCTTATGGAGATCGCCCCCGCTCTGCTTGATGCCGGCCAACCAGGTTACGTCTGCCAGCCGTCGAATGGTGCGGATATCGATGTTCACCCAGGGCACGACGTTGTAGATCACGATGGGCAGCTGGACCGCGTCGCCGATTTCCTGGTAGTAGCGAGCCAGGGTCTCCGCATCCGGTGTCCACAGGTAGTGGGGCGGCGTGACCTGCAATGCCATCACACCGGCCTCCTTGGCGGCGCGCGACTTCCGAATGGCCTCGGCAGTGCTGTCGGCGATGATCCCTCCGATCACTGGTACCCGGTCTCGGGCCTGTTCCACCACAGCCCTGCAGAGGCGATAGACCTCCTGCTCTGATAGCCCCTCTCCTTCACCTGTGCTGCCTCCGGCGCAGAGTCCGTGGATCCCCGATTGGATCAAGTGCTCCGTCTCGTCCCGGATGGCTCCCACGTCCAGGTCCTCCCCCTCCCAGGTGAAAGGAGTAACCATTGGTGGAATGATCCCGCGAACGTCCAGTTTCATAGGGCAAGAACCTCCCGTTCAGAATGTGGGTCGGTTTGTTCTTCGTGTCATGCCCTGCCAACCAGTGATGGCGGGGCAAAAAGGCGGAACGGCTGCCAATCCCGTCACGGGGGACGAGCCGGGGGCGTGAGTCTCGCCGAAGGATTCGGTGTCGCTGGGTCGGTAGTGACGGCCACTGGAGCAACCTCCAAAAGGAGGCGATCACCTGCTCTGCTTAGCTGTCCAGCAAGGGAATGGTTTCCAGGTGGGTGCGCATCGACTCTCGAGCCCGCTCGGGGTCTCGATCGACCACGGCCTGATAGATCTCTCGGTGTACGCGGAAACTGTCTTCATGTTTTGCCAGCCGGAAGGTTGTGCCGATCCAAATCCTCATCAGGGCGCTGATTCCACTGGCGATCCCGACGAATAGATCGTTGTGGGAGGCAACGGCCAGGGAGAAGTGGAAGTCCACGTCGGCAGAGCTGTAGGTCTCAAAATCCTTCGATGGCCAGCTGGCCTCCATTTGCCCCAGCGCGTCGGTGAGGTTGGCCAGCTCTTCGGGGGTTGCCTTCGACGCCGCCAGCGCAGCTATCTCCGGCTCGAGAACCAGCCTCACTGCCATCAGGTCGTTCTGAGAGCAGTTTCTCGAGACGAAGTAGCGCTTGATCGCCTGTCCGACGGTATCCGGGGGCATGTGGATCACGTAGGTGCCGCTGCCCGCCTTCATCTGGACCAGACCGCGCTCCTGAAGCAGCCCGATCGCCTCGCGAATGGTGGAGCGGTTGACGTTGAGCAGTTGGGAGAGTTCGCGTT
>DAHXJB010000302.1:0-2301 GCA_027372455.1 Chloroflexota bacterium
AGGGTGGCCCGGCTGAGACCGCGCAGGTCGAACACGTGCGTCAGCTTGGTGTCCACCAGGTCGCCACGATTGCTCCACCAGTATGAACCGCCACCGTGAGCGGTGGCGGGAATCACCCGGGTGCTTGGATCGCCCTGGAAGTGGATCGTGGCACTCTTCCACGGACCGGAGAGGGAGATGTAGTCGGCGGCAAACTGGTGCACTGTGCGATCCCGCCAGTTGGTGGAAGAGGTGACTCGTTCGGTGTCGGGCATGTACACCTGCAGCTTCGAATAGTGGTAACGGGGATCCGCCACGTTGGATTCGTCCAGGTAGTTGGCCGCAACCCAATTCTTGAACACGTCCTCAAAGGTGAGTCCGTAGCCGTGACGAGCGAGGAAACTGTCGAAGGTCTGAGGCCCTCGGGTAACCCCCGTCAGCAGGTCCGACGCAGCCTGGTACCCGCCGTAATGGTCCAGGAAGTAGCTGATGAATAGGTATGCAGCCCCATAGTGCGGGGATACGTCCCCTTTGGTATCCGTCCAGGCATCCAACTGGGTGTCCGGCCTAGCCTCGAAGGATTGCACCGCGCCGCTGTTCCCCAGGTTGGCAGCTTCGGTAGCCACCTCGGCTGACCCCTCCTTCACCCAGGTCTGCTCCATCCGGTTGGTGTTCCATTGGATCATGTGCTCGAACTCGTGGGCGAGGATCGCATAGTAGCCGGAAGAGCCGGGGGGCGCGGCACCAACGTTGACGTATATGGCCTTGCGCTCGTTGCTGTAGGGCTGCACGGAGCGGGGATAGTCGTCCACCGATGTGAAGTAGCCACCAAGACCGGGGATCACGGCGTTCAGAATCGTCACGTGGGGATCGCCGTCCAACCCAACCGCCTGCTCCTCGCCGAAATATCGGCGATCACCGGCGTAGACCCGGCTTTCGAATACTTGAGCGGCATCCTCAAGCTTGGACTGATCCACCCGGGTTCCATCGGCGACGTACATGTAGGCGTGAGGAGTAACCACCTTCAGGGTCGCGTTGATGGTGTAGTACTTGTCATTGGCCTCGTCTGCCACCCAGAAGGAGGAGCTATCCCCCACCGCGCGCTGAGGTGGGACGGCAGGGATCGGCTGCTCCGCCACATTGGCCGGCAGCCCTTTCACCTGAACAGCCAGTTGAAGCATATCTCGCCAGGGCATCCAGCTGTTCTGCAGCGCCTGGACGGCCGGAGCCGGGGGATTGGCGTCCTCAACACCCACTGGAGCCATGGCCTGGGCAGGCCACAGCAGTGTCTGCCCCAGCAGCAGCAGTGGCAGGAGGAACAGGAGGAGGAGCTTCGACCTCAGCATCCGGCCATCAGCTTTCAGCAAAAAGAAGACTGACAGGTGTCGCAACCATCCAGTCTACCCCAACCCACTCTCGAGATGATGGATGATGACGGGAACAATCGGCTACCCAGCCGGCGTGGCCTCGACGTGCCGCAAGACGGCGCGCAACAGGTAGGCCAGATCTGGAACAGCCCTTCTCGCCACGGCCACGACACCGCCGTGCCCATCGTCGTCATGGCCCGTCTCCCCAAACAACAGATTGGTAATACAGGAGATGCCGAGGAGCCTCATGCCCAACCAGCGCGCCACTACGGCCTCTGGAACCGTGGACATGCCCACCGCATCAGCACCCATCTGGCGCAAGAAGCGAGCCTCGGCCAAAGTCTCGTAGCTGGGACCGCCCACCATCACGTATATACCGGTGGCGACCCGGATGCCCACCTCTTCAGCGGCTTCCATGACTACCCGCCGAAGGGTCTCATCGTAGGCATTCGCCATGGGGACGAAACGCTCCTGTCCCCCCGCGACGGCCATCAGCGGGTTCAGCCCCGTCAGCCCCGGGAGATTGATGTGATCCTCCAGCACCATCAAACTGCCCGCGCTCAGCGATGGGTTCAGTCCTCCGGCTGCATTCGTCACCACGAGGGTTTCCACTCCCAGGGCCCTTAGCATCTGGACCGGAAAAGCAAGTTTGGCAAGGGGATGGCCTTCATATGGGTGAGGCCTGCCCTTCATGGCCGCGATCCCAACTCCTTCCAGTCTCCCAAGCACCAGCTCTCCCTGGTGTCCAGGAACCGTGGTGCAGGGGAAGCCCGGGATCCGTTCGTAAGGGATGGTGACTGGCTCCTGGATATCGCCGGCCACGCCACCCAACCCCGAGCCCAGGATCACACCCACAAGTGGCTTCACGCCGGCCAGAGAGGAAACGAGGGATACCGCTTCGGTTAGCTCGGTCATTGCCAGCCTTCCAGGTAAGTCAAGAAGTCCTTGATAGTCC
>DAHXJB010000307.1:0-1836 GCA_027372455.1 Chloroflexota bacterium
GGGGTGGCAAGCCAATACCTAGTTGTGCTGGCGGACGGGACCGAGGTATCGGTGTACCAGCAGAATTCATCGCGCACGCGGACCTTTTCCTCCGGCGAGCGTGTCGGGGTCGTGTGGGATCCGGAGGCGAGCTTCTCCTTGTGAGATTTGGGCAGTTCCGCTTGGGCGTGCAGCGCCTGTGGAGCTGAGGTAATGGGGAAAGGAACAGTCGCACCAATGACAGATCAGCCGGAGATCAACCCACTTCAAGACATGGATCCCTCGATCACGCGAGGCTTTACCATGCCACGCGTAAGCCGCAGGGGATTCCTCGGTTTGGCGGGCGCTGGAATGCTCGGAGCCATTGCCGCCGCTTGTGGGGGTTCGTCGTCATCCACGGGAAGCTCCACCGGAGGCTCCTTCTCATGGGCCACCGCGAAGAAGGCGGGCGTGCTCGACTTCGCCAACTGGCCGCTCTACATCGACCAGAACACCGTGAACGGCAAGACCGTCTACCCGACGCTCCAGCAGTTCACCAAGGAGACCGGGATCAAGGTCAACTACCAGGAAGTCATCCAGGGCAACTCGAGCTTCTTCGGCAAGATCGAGCCCCAGCTCAAGGCAGGCAAGGCCACCGGATACGATCTCATGGTCATTACCGACGGCCCCATCCTCACCCAGCTCATGATGTACGGGTGGCTTACGCCGCTGGACCACTCCTATCTGTCCAATTTCGGGAAGTACGCGGGCACCAACGTCAAGAACCCGAGTTACGACCCTGGCAACAAGTACTCCCTGGCCTGGCAGTCGGGCTTCACGGGTATCGGGTATAACCCCGATCTGACCGGTGGGGAGATCACCTCGCTCGCCTCCCTCTTCGACACGAAGTACGCCGGCAAGGTGGGAATGCTCGCCGCGGTGGATACCCCCAACCTGGTCATGATCTATCAGGGAGTCGACCCGACCACCTCGACCCAGTCCGACTGGACGAAGGCCGCCTCCCTGATGAAGGACCAAAAGAGCAAGGGGATCGTCCGCAAGTACTACCAGCAGGACTACATCAACGCTCTGGAGAACGGGGACATCGCGCTCTCGGTCGCCTACTCCGGTGACATCTACCAGGCCAACCAGTCCTCCAAGGGCTCCAACCTGAAGTTCGTCGTCCCGACCGAAGGCGTCTTCCGCTGGACGGACAACATGTGCATCCCGGCCCACTCCCAGCACCCCGTGGACGCGATCACCTACATGAACTACGTCTACAACCCCAGGGTTGCCGCCACCATGGCCGAGTACATCGACTACATGACCCCGGTCCCCACCTCGAAGAACTACGTCATCCAAGACGCCAACGCCTCGAGCGGCTCCAACAAGGCCGGCCTGCTGGCCATGGCGGACAGCCCGCTCGTCTACCCGACCGCTGCCGACTTCGCCCACGCCTACTACGGGCCCTCCCTCGACCCCACGGCCTATCAGACCTGGAACTCGATCTTCCAGCCGATCTTCCAGTCATGACCCTCACTGCCGAAGCTCCCGCTCCGGGAGAACTGCGGCGCCCGAAGGTGCATCCCGCAGTGCGCCGTCGCCATTTGATGAAGCGGTTTACCTTGGTGGGCCTGCTGGTGCCTGGCGGGGCGTGGTTGGCGTTGTTCTTCATCGCGCCGATCGCCACCCTGCTTATCCTGTCGCTGTCCACCGGCAATGTCGGGCTTGGGTGGCACCTCAGCTACACCTGGTCGAACTTCAGCCAGTCGATCACGTCGTATGGTCCGGAGTTTCTGCACTCCTTCGAGTTCGGGACCGCGGCAACCGTCATCGCGCTGCTGATCTCCTACCCGGCCGCCTACTGGATCGCGTTCT
>DAHXJB010000026.1:0-2158 GCA_027372455.1 Chloroflexota bacterium
TCGTCGGCCAGCGCCGCCACGAAGCGATTTCGCAAGAGGGACATCTCCACGGTGGGACGATCGGGGCCGTCCGGGAAGCAGGAGAGGATCAGCAGCTTTCCATCTCGCAGCGGCTGCCGGTACTCCGCGGGCATCCGCATCCCCTCGATGCTTCGAGCCGGGCAGAGCACCACAGGCTCGGGGCCGCGCAGCAGCACCGACAGCCACTCCCGCTCCATGGGCGCCTGGAAGCCGCCCACGACGGCCGTATCAGACTGTCTCAGCCGCTGCATCAAGTCGTAGCTCTGGAGGATGACGCCTCCCGGACACTTGACCGAGCAGAAGACGGCCAGCTTGCGGCGGTTCAAGACGTCGAGCTTCCCGATGGCATCCAGGGAGGCGGGCGCGTCGGGGCCGAGATAATCCCTGATCGCGGACGGATAGCGAGGATCCTCCCTATGGAGTCTGACGATGTCCAACGCGATCGAGGCCATTAGGATGATACTCCGATTGCTTACGAAGCCGGAACCGGCTCTATCTCATCAGGAGTGCCTACTCGGATGAAACCGCCAGCACGTTCCAGCTGTTCTCGGTCCCAGGTAAGCAGGGGTATTCCCAGCCTATGAGCAACAGCAGCGTAGACAGCGTCCGCGCCTCGAAGCCTTCTGTCGGCAGCCATCCGCGTCGCCATAACTCCCAGCCTTCGGTCCACGGACACGAACCTGATGCTACGAAGCCGGGTCAGTCGATCAGCGGTCTCCATGGCCACGTCCGTAGCACCGGTGCGGCGAGAGATGGCCGCTGATAGCTCCACCAGCAGGAGCATGGGTTCCACCAGTTGCCCGCCGGCTCGGAGGCAGCTCTCCAGCCATTCACGGCTGGCATGGTGGGTCTCTTCAGCTGGAAGATAGCGACTGACCCATACGCTCCCGTCCACGACCATCATCAGCGGCGATCCTCGCGCAACGCCTCGACCCCTGATACTCCGGCAGGCCATCGCTTGCCGACTTCCTCAGCAAGGCGATCCATATCGGCCCATATGACGTCGAAGTCGTCCTGAAGCTCTCGGGGTTCGACGGGAGGCAGGAGACGGGCAACGACCTTACCACGGCTGGTGACCTGGATCTCCTCGCCGCTTTCGCCTACCTCGCGCAGCAGTCGGCTCGTGTGTTCCTTCAGTTCGCGCACTCCCACTGATCGCAACCCAGTCCTCCTTGTGACCTCTTTGGTGACCACAAGGAGTATAGCCTCTACCTGAGTACATCGCAATCCTCGGGGTCGTCTCTAGCGCAGGCCGCAGCGCTAGAGTTCCCCTTCTGGACAGGCCATGACCAGCAACTTACCGGTTCGCAAATCACCAATGTATGACGCGGCAATTGTAGTCGCTTGCCAGAATCATCTCCGAGGGGCCAGTGGTCCGCCCAACTGGTCTTGAAACGAAGGGCGGGGACTTGTCCCCCGCCGCCCATAAGTCACCGACTCATAGATTACTAACATACGACACGGTAGTTGTAGCCACGTGCCGCCCCTTCTGCAATGGGCCCGGACCGCCGGATCCACCCCCAACAAGAGGTCGAGATTGCCGAGCCATCAACATACAAGAGGTCCAACAGGTCGCTCTCCTCCGCCGATGCCCCCACTACTCCGGCGCCTTTACCGTCCAGCGACGGAGCGCTTGATCCCTCTTGAATGGTCAGGAGTCCCCGAGCCGCCAGCGGGCGCACCCGCTCCAAGGACGGCAACTCCTGGCCCTGCACGCTGCTCATGTATACCCACTTCGTGGCGCGAGCGATGCCAACGAAGAGAAGCCGTTCGATCCGGTAGCGGTCCAGCCTCGAGAAAGACTTGGGAACCAGCCTCGGCATCAGGACGGTATCGAAGGTGAGCCCTTTCGCAGCGTGGTAGGTCATGAGTTTGGGACGATCGCTGGAGAAATCGTACTCGCCCTTTGTTTCCACCTCCAGGCCCGCGTTCCTGAGACCCTGCGCGAAGCCACGCACCTGCCGGTTCATCGGAAACAGGATGGCTATCCGCTCGCCCTGATCGAGCCTCACCCGCACGATGTCGACGAGCCGTTCGGTTTCGTCCCCGAAGTCCGAGGCCATGTGGAGAAGAGGCGTCTCCCTGCCCGTCTGCGCGGTCTTAGTGGTCCGTCCATCAAGTGGGACGCACTTTCGCG
>DAHXJB010000028.1:0-3267 GCA_027372455.1 Chloroflexota bacterium
CGCCGCGGTCCAAGTCTGCCGGCCCCAAGTTGTTAGGGATGAGCGATGGATGCTATCATTCTCGCCTGCCCTCACCTGGCACAGGAGCATTCCCCTTGGGTTCTCTCGTCACAGGCATCGGATACATCGGTACTAGATTGGTCGAGATGCTTCTCGACGCCGGAGAGACCGTTGTCGGGATGGATAACCTCTTCTCCACCGATCCATCGGCCATCCACCGGCTGTCGGAACGGCCCGGCTTCCTTTTTCTTGAAGGGAACGTGGCCGACGAGGAAGCGGTTCGGCGCGCCTTCGGCGCCGGGGTTCCCGTAGATACGGTATACCACTTGGCGGCCCAGGCCAGCGCCAACCCTACCGCCGCACCGATCCGCTACACCGAGGAAACCAACCTGATCGGGCCGCGGGTAGTGCTGGAGCAGGCTCGGAAGGCCGGTGCCTCCACTTTCGTCTTCGGCGGCTCCATCCAGGTCTATGGGCGACGTGTGGAAGGGCAGATCGACGAGTCCACACCCTACGGTCCCATTCTGGACATCGCCCACCTATCGAAGGTGCATGTGGAGAAGCTGATGGAGATGTTCTCTCTCTTGCACGGGCTGCGCTGCTTCTCCGCTCGACTGGCGCTGGTCTATGGGGTGGGGCCGGTGATGAAGAGCGATCCACGCTTTATGACCGCCCCCAACAAGTTCTGCGGGTTGGCCGCCCGTGGCGAGTCGCTGCGGCTCGACGCTACCGCCTTTCACCCCACCAGTATCATCCACCTCGACGACGCGTGCCGGGGATTGATTGCGCTGGCCAACTCGCCGCGAGATGGCTATGCCGCCATCAATCTGTTGGGCGAAACGGCCTCGGTCGCTCAGGTGGCGTTTCAACTGCAACGGTTGGCGGCCCGCCGAGGACTGAAGACTCAAATTGAGTCGCCGGAAGTTCAGCCGCCGCCGGTCCATTGCTCCTTCGCTTCAGCCCTTACCGAAGAGGAATTCTCGCCACGGGTCCCCCTGGAGGAGGGGTTGCAGGGAACGCTCGACTACTTCTTGAGGTCAGACCTCTCCCCCAGCCCCTCCCCTACGAGGGGAGGGGAGACAATTCCCCCTTCCCCCGTGGGGAAGGGGGACAGGGGGTTAGGTCTGGAAGACAGGGGGTTAGGTCTGGAAGGCAGGGGGTTAGGTCTGGAGGCTTCCCAATGAGGATTCTGGTCACTGGAGGCACCGGCTTCATCGGCAGCCATCTGGTGGAGGCGCTACGGGGTCAACGCCACCAGGTTGTCACCCTGTCGCGCGGGGCCACCGGCTTACCAGGGGTGGAGCACCACAGCCTGGACGTGTACGGCGATCAGGCGATAGAGCTAGCTTCACACTTCGACGCCATCGTGCATCTCGCCGGCCTTTCCAATGCCTCCGCTTCCCGCGAGGACCCTCTCCAGTACAATCGGGTCAACGCCCTGGGCACACTGGCGATGTTGGACGGTGCCCGCCGAGGAGGACGAAGGGTGATCTTCGCCTCCTCGCAGCGGATCTATCGTCCTATCGCGGAACCGATCCGAGAGGACGGGATCGTCGAACCTCAGGACCCATACGGCTACAGCAAGCTGTGTGGCGAGCGCTGGATGGAGATGTATGCCCGCTTCTATGGGGTTCACACCACCACACTCCGCTTCTTCTCCGTTTACGGTCCGGGACTGGTGATCTCAGGCGGAGCCAGCGGGGTGGCCGGCATCTTCGTGGGAAAGGCGCTGAATGGGGAGCCGCTGGTGGCGCACTCGAGACAGAATAGAGACCTGACCTACGTGTCCGACGTTGTCCAGGGTATCCTGCTGGCGCTTGAGGCGTCGACACCCGCTGGAAGTTGCTACAATGTGGCGACGGGGGTGGGGACCCCCATGGAGGATCTGGCCGATCTGGTGCGTCGGATCACCCACTCGCGCTCCGAGATCCGAGTGGAGGGCTCCGCAAGCTTCGGCTATCTGGTTGCCGACATCTCCAGAGCCCGCGCCGAGCTGGGCTACTCCCCTCAGATCGATCTCAAGGAAGGTTTGGAGCGATACGTTGCCTGGTACCGCGCCCATCGCTAGGGTACTGCTGAAGGGGAGACCAACGGAGAAACAGCTCGCCGATCGGCTGGCTGAGCCGCTGGCAGACGGACTGGAGCTGTACATGGACGCCGTCGATCTGGGACCGCCCGCCGAACTGGATCGGCTGGCTCGTCGGCTGCTGGATCTGAGACCCCACCCCGAGTTCGTCTACGTGGTGGAAGGTCCCCTGCGATCGCTGGACGGCTCCTTCTTCGATCTCAGCGTGAACAGCGAGGCCAACCGGGAGTGTATCTTGCGGCTCGCGCGGTTGGGGCAGGCCATTTCCGCCGAAGCCGTGCTGATTCACGCCATCGCGCCCATGGGGCTGGATACCCCCATCGACGACCGGCTGCGCCGAGCCAAACTGGAAGCGAGCCGGCCCCTGGTCGACCACTACGTCCGATCAGTTCAGGACTATGGGATGGTTCCGCTTCTGGAGAACATACCCCCGGTTGCGCGGCAACGACAGAGCGCCTATATGGTCACCCCCATCGGGATGCGAGCGGACGACCTCGTCTACTTCGCCCGTAGCTTCCCGGGGTTGGGCGCCACGCTGGACCTGTCGCACGCCGGTCTGTTCTTGAACGGCATGTGGATGGACCCTTCCAAGGTGGAACCGGAGCTTGCGCCATTGGTGACCTATCTGTCGGGTCTCGAGGACAGCCGTGACATGGAAGAGTATCTGAGAGCCATCGAACCTTACCTGTTTGAGGTCCACGTCTCCAATGCGAGGGGACTGCTGGAAGAAGGGCTGCCTTACGGGGAAGGGGATCTGGATCTGGATGCGCTGGCCCGCCGTCTGGCTCGCTCAGTCCGCTACCTGGTCACGGAAACTATAGAAGCTGACCCCGACCGGGCAGTCGAGATGAGAGAGGCTCAACGACGGCTGAATGCCGCGCTACGTGAGCATCAAGAGGCAACCACATGAACGAAGTCCTTTCCCGCTTCTCTCAGGAAGAGCTATTGGGCAGACCGTCCCCGCCGCTCGGGCTGGTGGGAGCGGATGAGATGATAGCCGGCCGTCGGGTGGTGGTGACGGGCGCGGCCGGCTCTGTAGGAGGTCCCCTGGTCCAACTGCTCGCCGGGCTTCGGCCCGAGTCGCTGCTGCTGCTGGACCACCACGAGCACAGCCTCTTCCGTCTGAGGTTGGAGACCGCCCCACTGCTGAAAGTCCCCACCCAGTGGGTTCTGGCCGACGT
>DAHXJB010000325.1:0-1996 GCA_027372455.1 Chloroflexota bacterium
TGGGTGGAAAGCTGCACCGCACCGAGGTAGAAGGTCTTGCCGGACAGGTTTTGGGGGTACGCCAACGGGTAGGGGCCCCAGAGGAGCATGGCGGCGTTGGAGAGGATGATGCCCCACCCGATGGTCGAGATGATCTGGTTCACCTGCGGGCTGCCCCGGCGCCGGAGCGGCGTCAACCCGAAGACCTCGACCCCAAGGGCCACCAGCCCGGCGGCCACGGCTGCCCCCGGGACGACGATCCACATGGGGAAGCCGAGGCTCACCGCCAATGAGTACCCGACCATGGCGCCGATCATCATGAAATGGGGATGGGCGAAGTTCAGCAAGCCGATGGAGCGAAACATCATGCTGAACCCGATCCCGATCAGGCTATAGGACGCTCCGATCGCCAGACCGATGATGACCTGGTCGAAGAGCATTGCGCACCTCCCTGAGTGTGGCCCCGGCGGGCTCACGCCCGCCGGGGCTGAAACCGGCCTTACTGCGCGGCGACCTTGCTGAGAATCACCATCTTGCCCTTGTCCCACTTCATGATGTACATGTTGATGACCACGGCGCCGTCCGGCTGGACCTTGAGGGTGCCCAGGGCGCCATGGTACTCCAGCTTGTGCATGGCCCCCGCCACCTTCGTCCCGTCGGTGCTGTCGGCGGCCCGAATGCCCTGGGCGATGATCCGCAGCGTGTCATAGCCGTGGGCGTTGTCGTAAGAGGGCACCTTCCCGCCGTGGGTGGCCTTGAAGGCGTCGATGAAGTCTATTGTGCTCTTCTCGGCGAAGTCCTTATAGTTGGTGGCAATGCCGGCGAAGTCCGCCACCATG
The DNA here is from genome assembly GCA_027372455.1 of Chloroflexota bacterium. Lineage (GTDB taxonomy): Bacteria > Chloroflexota > UBA6077 > UBA6077 > UBA6077 > JAJYNT01. The sequence continues at coordinate 819 of DAHXJB010000325.1, forward strand.
ATGATCCCCTGCAAGGCATCACCACCGATCTCCCAGACAGCCTGCTTGGCCACCGAGTTGGTGGATACGAACTGCGATTTGATCCCCAGACCCCGGGCCTGTTTGACGATCAACCCGCTGTCGGCCGGGCCGCCCGCGAGGAAGATGGCATCGGGCTGCCTCTCCTTGTACTTGAGGAGCAGGTTGCTGAAGTCCTTGGTGGTAGCCCGGTCATAGCTCTCGGTGCCCTGCAGCGTCGCGTTGTGAGACTTCAAGTACTGCTCCGCGGCGTTCGCGTTGGACTTCGAGTAGCCGTCGGAACCACCAAAGACGACCCACGTTTTCAGGTGCAGCGTGCTTAGCACGTATTCGACCGGAACGCTGGCGTTGGAAGAGGAGGAGGCGGCGACCCGAACGATGTACTTGGCGCCCTGGGAGGTGACCTCATCCGCGTTCGAGTTGGGGCTGGCGATGGGCATCTTCGACTGTTCGATCAGCGGTATGATGGCGAGGGTGTTGGGGCTGTAGTAGTCCCCGTCGATGGCCACGACCTTGTCCGAGGAAATGTAGCGCTGCACGGCTTCCCGCGCCTTCTGGGGGTCCATCTGGGTATCTGCGTAGATCAGTTCGATCTTCTTCCCCAGGACGCCGCCTTTCTGGTTGATCTCGTCCTTGGCGAAATCGGCTCCTTCTTTGGAATCCAGCACGAACTCGGAAAGGGGGCCAGTGAGGCCGCCGATCCAGCCGATCTTGACGGTTCCGCCGGTGTTCCCCCCGGCTGAGCCGCCGGACGCCGGGCCCGTCGCCTTGGTGCCGCAACCCGCAATCCCCAGGGCCAGCGCCGTGAACACCGCGAGCCCAGCCAGGGCCCGCTTTCGCTTGCAATGCAGACCTTCTTGTGCGCAATTCCGACGATTCGAGTCAGCCCCATCCTTCATCATGCGACGCACACCTCCCCTAAGTCTAGTCAAGCTCCGTCAGATCCCCAGGTAGGCCTCCTTGACTTCCGGGCGGCCGACAAGTTCACTCGTCGGACCCTCCAGCACGATCCTCCCCTGCTCCAGGATGTAGCCACGGTCCGCGGTCTCGAGGGCGAGATTGGCGTTCTGCTCCACCAACAGGATCGTGGTGCCCGTTTCCCGCAGCTTGGGGATTTGTTCGAAGATCTGCTGGACGAGAATGGGCGCCAGGCCCATGGA
>DAHXJB010000380.1:0-11431 GCA_027372455.1 Chloroflexota bacterium
AACCGGTGAGCAGGAGTGCCCTGCTCGTGGGGGAACGGGTTGTGGTTATTGGTTCGCCCAGCGCCGGCGGCGCCATCGCGGCTCGGCTGATATCGATTGTCGCCATTCCTGCGAGGTCTGCATCCCGGTTGTTCCCCACAACCGCGCGTTAGGCGCCCGCGGCTAACGCCATAGTTTCCAGAGAAGCGGAGCGTTCTGGGCAGCCAGGAAGAGGCCCAGGATCACCAGCAGCAGGGCGCCCCCCAGCTCCACATGGCCGCTGTAACCTTTCTATTTTCGCCCCGTCTTTGCGGGCAGCCCCTGACGAATCCATTGGACCATGCCGCCCCGGACGTTCATGGCCTTGAGACCGCGGCGCTGGGCACTTGCGGTCGCCCTGGCCGCGCGATGTCCGGTCCGGCAGATGAAGAGCACCGTACGGTCGGGTCTCCACTTCGTTAGCTCTCGATCCAGGTTGCCCAGGGGGACCAGACGAGCCCCATGCACATGTCCGGTGGCCCAGTCGTGGGGTTCCCGCACGTCTATCAGGCTCGCCCCCTCGGTAAGAAATCGGTGGACCTCCGTCACCTCGACCTCGTCGACCTTTGGACCGAGTAGCCAGCTGAACAGACCCATTCTTCGACCTCCAGTAGGTGGGGTAGATTGTTGCCGTCCACGACCGCGCCCGAAGGATCCCAGGGTATATGGGGGCATCAGGAGCCACGTGTGCGGAAGGCCGCATCGCGGATTGGGTCATTATACCCCATCCGGGTATAATCGGGCGGTTTCGGATCCGGGTGGAGTTGACCCAGGAGGTCGCCAGGATCGACAGCATGGCACACCGCGTCGAGGTCAGCGTCTCTCGCTGGCGCGAGTGGCCGGGGGGAGGGCTAGCAGGGCGGGGGCGGCTCCGGGTCCGGAGCCGCCCCCGCGGTTCGTTCCGAGCTCGAGGGGATCTCTACTTCTCTTCCAGGGCCGCGACCAGCGCCTCGCAGTACGCGGGCAGGTCCGCCGGGAAGCGAGAGGTGATCAGGTTTCCGTCCTTCACCACCGGCTGGTCCACGTATTCCGCGCCTGCATGGGCCACATCATCCTTGATAGAGAAGAAACAGGTGACCGTTCGACCCTTCAGGATGTCGGCAGAGCAGAGCATCCAGGCCGCGTGGCAGATCGTGCCGATGGTCCTGCCCGCCGCGTCCGCATCTCGAACCAGCTGTACCATCGCCGGGACCCGTCGCATCAGGTCAGGCGAGTATCCGCCGGGGATGACCACGGCGTCGAAGTCGCTGCCCTTGACGTCCGCCGCCGCCACATCGCTCTTGGCCTCGTATCCGTGCTTGCTGGTGTAGGTCGCCCCGGCCTTGGGCGCCACCACTATGACCTGGGCCCCAGCCCCCTTCAGCCGGTAGTATGGATACCAGAACTCCTGATCCTCGTACATGTTCTCCACGAGGAGGGCTACCTTTTTCCCATTAGCGCTCACGATTTGACTCCTTCTGCATCTTGCACTCTCTTGCACGGTCCTGCACTTCCAGAAACCAACGCCACTCTCAGTAGGGCCTCTGCACGTATCCGAGGCGGAGGGAGATCGCCTTGGCCACTTCTCTCACCATCTCGGCGACCACGGGGACTTGGGACATGGGTATTCGCTCCACGGGGGTAGAGACGCTCAGCGCTGCCACTGGTTGCCCCATGTGATCGAAAATAGGTGCCCCCACGCATCGTCCACCCAGGGAGTGTTCCTCATCGTCCAGGCCGTAGCCCCGCTCCCGGGTCCTTTCCAGTTCGTGGAGGAACTCCTCCGTACTGGTGATGGTTCTGGGGGTAAGGGGCGTCAGGTCGCAATGCTTGACGATGCGCTGCAGGTCGGCCGGTGGCAGCCACGCGATCAACGCCTTCCCGAGGGCGGTGCTGTGCAGCGGCGCTCGCTTGCCGATCTCCTCTCGCATGCCCACCGAGTGTGTGCTGGGCAGTTGCTCGATGTACACCACGTCGTCCCCGTCCCTGATGCCCATGTTAACGCTTTCTCCCCGCCAGTCCCGGAGCTTGTCCAGGAAGGGGCGGGCCACCCGGCGGATGTCCATTTGGCCCAGCAACACGGCACTCCGCTCCAGCAACCTGAGCCCCAGCACGTACTTGCGGCTGGAAGGGTTCTGGTCCAGGTAGCCGTTGGCCGCTAGAGTGGCGACCAGGCTGGAGACCGTGCTCTTGTGCAGTCCCAGCGACTGGGCGAGTTCGGTCGTTCCGAGCTCGGGGGACTGGCTGTCGAAGAGGTTCAGGATGTCGACAGCGCGCTGCACTGCGCCTATCTTCCGCCGCGGGTTCGGAGCCAGGTTGCGCATAGAGGACGGCCTCCTTCGCGCACGGCTATGATCCTCGCCATGGCGCGCAGCACCCGCCGCGTGCACCATGGTGGTACAAACCACGATTGTGCTACATGATACACAGTAGAGGGGTATTGGTCAATATCAACAACCAGTTGACATGACAGCCGCATGGTGCTATATTCAGAGCAGATCATCGATGATGTCGTACATGGCGCATCGGTTGCGCTGGGTCCCCCACCAACAGCTACCAACTACAAACCGATCAGATGGTCGACGGCGTCGATCTGTCGCTTGGAGTTCCTTCACTGGTCAGGTCTAACTGAAGCGATCCTCTGGTACCTCCGTGTTCTGGCTTTCTGGGTGCACTACCGCGTTTACCAAAGACGATATCGTGGAAAGCGGCCGGCTTCGGACCAAGTGGTTTCTGCGTACTCGGTGACTTCCAAGGAGTTCTTCGATCTTTCCGAGATCTCGGCCCCTGTCAGCGGACACTATCCGGTCCAGTTGGTCAGGTTCGCGGATGTTGCAAAGGATCCGCGTCTGGCCAAGGATGCGGGTTTTGTGCTATATTCCGGACCGCGCTTTCGCACGGTCACCGTTCAGCCCGAGTTCGCGGGTCACAGGTTCAAACTCTTCAAAATTGTGCGAGTCGACTCTGCCGGACAAGAGAGCTAGGCGACAACAGGATCTGATATCTGAGGACTGCTAGCCTTCAACTGGTGAGGAGAGAGAAAGATGTCGAAGCGGAAACTGCTGTCCCGGCGCGAATTCCTTCAACTCTCGGCACTGGTAACCGGCGCGACTGCCCTGGCAGCTTGCGCACCCCAGTCGCCGCCTAGCCCTAGCGCGACGCAGCCTCCCGCGGCTGCAGCGCCAACCAAGGCCCCAGCCGCCGCGGCACCGGCCCCCACGTCGGGTGCGGCGGCACCGGCTGCCGAGCCTAAGATCGGCTCCCAGCTGGTGGGCAAGCTCGAAGGGCCAACGATAGTCCGAGACCCGACCGCCATTCCTAAGAGCTTTAAGGAAGCCCCACAGCTAGCTGATCTGGTGAAAGCCGGAAAGTTGCCCCCGGTCGCGGAGCGGGTGTCTCTGGAGCCGATGGTCCTCAAGCCGTTGCACGAAACCGGAAAGTATGGAGGGACCTGGCATCGGGCCTTCGCGGGGCCGGGCGACGGCGAGAATGGCAACAGGATCGTCTCCACCGACAAGATCCTGTTCTGGGATTATACCGGGGCCAAACGTGCTCCCAGCGTCGCCAAGGACTGGAAGGTGAGCGACGGCGGAAAAACGACTACCATCTACCTGCGCAAGGGAATGAAGTGGTCCGACGGGCAACCCTTTACCGCCGACGACTTCATGTTCTGGTACGAGGACATCTATCAGAACAAGGACCTAGTTCCAACCCCAACGCCGGAGCTATCCGTCAACGGCAAGCCGGGGAAGATGGAGAAAGTGGACGAGACTACCATCGTCTTCAAGTTCGACGAGCCGAACTACCTCTTCGAGGATATCCTTGCCGGCAGCACTCTCATCGGAGGCGGCCAGGCTGCTCGGCAGTCGAATCCCGCCTACTTCTTCGGTGCCTACACCCCTGGCCACTACATCAAGCAGTTCCTGCCCAAGTACACCCCGGTGGATCAGCTGAACCAGAAGGCCAAGGCCGCCGGCTTCGATAGCTGGAAGAGCTTCCTGCAGAACAAGCTGGACTGGCAGCAGAACGTCGACTTGCCCGTGCTGGGCCCGTGGAAGACCATTAGCCCGATCAACACCCCTAACTGGGTTCTCCAGCGGAATCCCTACTACTGGGCGGTTGACACCGATGGGAACCAGCTGCCCTACATCGACAAGATATCGATGGCGCTAGCCCAGGACCTGGAGGTGCTCAACCTCCGTGCCATCGCCGGCGAGTACGATTTCCAGGAACGGCACACCGAGATGATCAAGCTGCCGGTCTTCCTGCAGAACCAGGCCAAGAGCAACTACCAGGTGCATCTCGACCCGGCACTCAACGGTGCCGACTGCGCTCTCCATGTGGTCCAGTGCTACACGGGCGATCCGGAGATTGCCGGATGGCTGGCTAACAAGGACTTTCGCCATGCCATCTCCCTTGGTATCGATCGGGATCAGTTGAACGAGACCTTCTGGCTCGGCACAGGTACTCCTGGTTCGGTGGCTCCAGCGGAGAACTCCCTGTACAGCCCCGGTCCCGAGTACCGCACCAAGTGGTGCACCCACGATGTCAAGCAGGCGAACGATCTGCTGGATAAGCTCGGCCTGACCCAGAAGGATTCCGAGGGGTACCGGCAGCGGAAGGACGGGAAGGGCCGGCTGCGCATCGAGCTGGCCACCGTTGGCGGGCAGTTCATCCCCTTCACGCAGATCGGCGAGATGATCAGGGACCAGTGGAAGAGCATCGGGATCCAGGCCGACGTGAAGGAGATGGAGCGCACACTTGCTTTCACCAGAAGCCAGAACGACGAGCTTCAGATCATGCTATGGGCCAATGACGGATCGGAGATGCTCTATCTTTTCCCCAGGCACGCGCTGCCGGTGGATCCCACCGAAGCCCACATGGGGGCCGCCTATGCGAAGTGGTACGCCTCTAACGGACAGAGTGGCAAGAAGCCGGCTGATCCGGAGATGCTGAAGGCTATGGATCTCTTCCGGTCGGCGACGGGCCAGAAGGACCAGGATCGGATCAACACGGCCAAGGAGATCTGGAAGATCATCGTCGAGCAAGAGTGGAGCATCGGTACCGTCGGGCAATCCCCGGCCTTCATGGGCGTGCGCGTAGTCAGCAACAAGATGGGCAACATCCCTGAGAGGGAGATCAACGCCCAGCACTGCCGAACGCCCGGTAGCTCGCAGCCATCGACCTTCTACTTCAAACAGTAACAGCTTCACTCCCGGGGGTATCGTAGCGAGATACCCCCGGGAGCGCAGGACGCGTTCTTCATCAGCAGAAAGCGAAGGGATGGCTCTCCAGTGTTGGGTTACATTGCGCGGCGTTTCCTTCTCGCCATACTGACGGTCTGGGCTATCACTGTTCTCTCCTTCATCATCATCCATCTGACCCCGGGTGACTACGTTTCTGCCTACATCGCCCAGGCATCAGCCTCGGGCAGCATAGTCTCGGAAGCAGAGGCTCAAGCGCTCCGTGCCCAGTATGGCCTGGACCAGCCGATCTACATGCAGTACATGCGCTGGATGGGGCTCATGTCGCGGGGCAACTTCGGCATGGCCCTCCAGTGGGGGCGCCCGGTGATCGACGTGATCGGCGACCGGCTCATGCTCACCATAGTGATCTCGATCGCCGCTACCCTTTTCACATGGGCGGTAGCCATTCCCATAGGGATCTACTCTGCCGTCCGGCAGTACTCCATAGGTGACTACGTCTTTACGTTCGTGGGATTCATCGGACTGGCGGTTCCGGCCTTCATGCTGGCCCTCGTGGTGATGTACCTGGGGTTCGTGTACTTCCATGCCGATGTGGGCGGGCTGTTCTCAAGGGGCTTTGACCAGGCCCCCTGGAGCCTGGCGCGCGTCTGGGACCTGATCAAGCACCTGCCTATCCCGGCAATCGTCCTCGGCCTGGGCAGCACCGCGCAGATGATCCGAATCCTCCGTGCCAATCTGCTGGACGAACTGCGCAAGCCTTACGTGGTTACCGCAAGGGCCAAGGGGCTTCCAGAGAGCCGGGCTATCTTGAAGTATCCGGTCCGTGTCGCCCTCAATCCTTTCGTCAGCACTATCGGCTACCTGTTTCCTTACGTGGTGTCGGGAACCATTATCGTCTCCCTCGTCCTGAATCTTCCCACCGTCGGGCCGCTCCTGCTTCAGGCCCTGGTGTCTCAGGACATGTACCTGGCGGGTACCATCATTTTGATGCTGGGCGTGATGACCGTCATAGGCACCTTCGTCTCGGACCTGCTCCTGATGTGGATTGACCCGCGAATCCGGCTGGGGGATCAATGATAACCGAATCCAAAATTCTTGAAGACGAATCGGTGAGCTCTTCGGCTGAGGAGCGGGTTGCAGTGGCGACCCAATGGCAGCTGATGTGGTGGCGCTTTCGTAAGCATCACCTAGCGATGGCCGGAACCATACTGATCCTACTCTTCTACCTGAGCGTCGTCGGTGCGGATTTCCTGGCCTACGCCGACCCGACAGCATCCGAGGCTCAGCGCTCCCTGCTGCCGCCTCAGGCGATCCAGCTGTTTGACAATGGGGCGTTCAGCCCATTCGTCTACGCGCTGAAGGGCAAGCGTGATCCTAAGACCTTCATGCGGGTCTACACCGTGGACGAGACTCAGAAGATCCCTGTCAGCTTCTTTGCTCCGGGCTTCGAGTACAAGCTTTTCGGGTTGATCCCGACAAACCTGCATCTCATTGGGGTCTCGGGCGCAAAGGCCCAGGATACCCTCTTCCTGCTGGGGACGGATCTGCAGGGGCGCGATCTCTGGTCCCGCCTCATGTACGGCACGCGGACCTCCCTGACCATCGGACTGGTCAGCGTGGCGCTCAGCCTCTTTCTCGGTATCCTCCTGGGCGGCCTGTCCGGTTTCTACGGTGGAGTGCTGGACACCGTGATCCAGCGAATGATCGAGATACTCAGGTCGATACCGACGATCCCGCTCTGGATGGGACTGGCCGCCGCCCTGCCCAACGACTGGAGCGTAACCCAGGTCTATTTCGCCATCACCATCATCATCTCGCTGATAGGCTGGACCGATCTGGCCAGGGTGGTGAGGGGTCGATTCCTTTCCCTGCGGGAGGAGGATTTCGTCATGGCCGCGGAGCTGTCGGGGTGCGGCAGGATGAGAATCATCTTTCGCCACATGGTCCCCTCGTTTCTGAGCCACATCATCGCGGCGACCACGTTGGCGCTTCCCGCGATGATCATCAGCGAGACCAGCCTCAGCTTCCTGGGGCTGGGGCTGCGGCCGCCGGCCATCAGCTGGGGGGTGCTGCTCCAGCAGGCGCAGAACATACAATCGCTGGCCATTTCCCCGTGGCTGCTGACACCGGTGATCCCGGTCATCTTTTCGATCCTTTCGTTCAACTTCATGGGCGATGGACTGCGGGATGCGGCCGATCCCTACGGCGTGTAGGAGCCGGCCAATGGAGAACGGATTGAAGCCGCTGTTATCGGTGCAGAACCTGAAAACCTACTTCTCCTCGGACGAGGGGTTGACCAAGGCGGTAGACGGGGCCAGCTTCGACCTTTTTTCAGGGAAGACACTCGTGGTTGTCGGCGAGAGCGGGTGCGGGAAGAGTGTCACCGCCAGGTCGATCCTGAGAATAGTGGAGCACCCTGGCCGGATAGTGAGCGGCAAGATCATGCTGCGTCGCGGTGCGCGCGCCGATGGCCCGGAAACAGGTGACGAGGAGATCGATCTCACCAGGCTGGATTCGGACGGCAAGGAGATGCGCTCGATCCGAGGTAAGGAGATCGGCTTGGTGTTTCAGGAGCCGATGACCTCCTTCAGCCCGGTTCACACGGTGGGGAGCCAGATCGTGGAGGCCATCCTGCTGCACCAGAAGGTGAGCAAGCGTGAGGCCAGAGAGAAGGCCATCGAGCAACTGAAGTTGGTGGGCATCCCGAAGCCGGAGCGCCGGGTGGACGAGTACGCATTCGAGCTGAGCGGCGGGCTCAGGCAGAGGGCGATGATTGCCATGGCCCTCTCCTGTGATCCCAACCTGCTGATCGCGGACGAGCCGACTACCGCCCTCGACGTCACGACCCAGGCCCAGATACTGGATCTGTTGCGCCACCTTCAGGAGCAACGGGGAATGGCGATCATGCTGATCACCCACAATCTCGGGGTGGTGGCCGAGATGTCCGACAGCGTCGTGGTGATGTATCTTGGGAGGGTTGTGGAAGAGGGTCCGGTGGATGCTATCTTCCACTCGCCGGCTCATCCCTACACACGTGCATTGCTCCGGTCCATACCGAGCATACACTCAGCCTCGCGGGTTAAGCTGCCCACCATCACCGGATCGATCCCGCATCCCTATAACCGGCCTCTTGGATGTCCCTTCCACCCCCGTTGCCCGAGCTACATGCCTGGGATCTGCAACCAGAGGGAGCCGGGCATGGTGACGGTCAATGATGGACAGCACGCGAGCTGCTTTCTCTACAAGGGGGCGTAAGGGATGGCGCCGATGACAGAGCTAGTGGAATCGAACGGACAGACACTGCTGGAAGTGAAGGGTCTCAGGAAGTACTTTCCCATCAAGCGCGGCTTCCTGCGTAAGATCGTCGGCCACGTGCGAGCGGTGGACGACGTCAGCTTCCAGATTCGAAAGGGGGAGACCCTTTCGCTGGTGAGCGAGAGCGGGTGCGGGAAGACGACCACCTCCCGCTGTATCCTCCGAGCCATCACCCCCACCGCCGGCCGGATCCTGTTCAGGACGGGGGAGGGCGCGACGCTGGACGTGGTGACGTTGCCGGAGGGGAAGCTGCGACCGCTTCGCCGGCAGATGCAGATGATCTTCCAGGACCCCTACTCCTCGCTCAATCCCCGCATGACGCTGCTTGACATAGTGGGCGAGCCGCTGCTGATGAATGGGGTAGGGAGCAGAGAGGAGCGGATGGATCGGGTGGCCGAGCTGTTGCGGCTGGTGGGACTACGCTCGGAGTACATGCGCCGTTTCCCTCACGCCTTCAGTGGGGGACAGCGCCAGCGCATCGGGATCGCGAGGGCTCTAGCCCTGCATCCGAGCCTGGTGGTGGCGGACGAGCCGGTGTCGGCGCTGGACGTGTCTGTGCAGGCGCAGATCCTGAACCTGATGATGGATCTTCAGGCGCAGTTGGGTCTGACCTATCTCTTTGTGGCGCACGATCTGAGCGTGGTGAAGCACTTCAGTGATCGGGTGGCGGTGATGTATGTGGGGCGGATAGTGGAGATGGCGGAGACGGAGGCGCTGTTTGCGGTTCCCCGCCACCCCTACACCGAGGCATTGCTGTCGGCGGTGCCGAAGCCCGATCCCAGGTTGCGCTCGAAGCGGATCGTGTTGGAGGGGGAGGTGGCCGATCCGGCGAACCCGCCCTCCGGCTGCTACTTCCACCCAAGGTGCCGCTACGCGGCGGAAGTCTGTAGGACCGTGACGCCGACCTTGGAGGAGATACGACCCGGGCACCTCGTGGCCTGCCACAGGGCGAAGGAGTTGACGCTGAACGGGGTGGAGGGTATACAGGTTCCGGCCTAAGCGATCTCAGTCCACTTTGAGGCGCGGATCGAGTGCATCGCGCAATCCGTCCCCGAACAGGTTGAAGGCGAGAACCGTGATCAGGATAGCCAGGCCTGGGAAGATCACCACATGGGGAGAGATCACCATGTACTCGCGGCCATCGCTCAACATCGCGCCCCATTCAGGAGTGGGGGGCTGAGCACCCAGACCTAGGAAGCTCAGGCTGGCCGCGGTGAGAATGGCGGTGGCCACGCTGAAAGTGGCGATCACGAGTATTGGAGCGAGCGCGTTGGGCAGCATGTGGTGAAGCATTATGCGGCTGTCTCGAGCACCCAGCATCCGAGCAGCACTCACGTAGTCCTGCTGCTTCAAGGTCAAGATTTGGGCTCTGGTAACCCGTGCGAAAGTGGGAATGCCGAATATGCCCACGGCGACAATCACATTCTCGAGTCCAGGGCCGATGATCGCGACGATGCAGAGGGCGAGCAGCAGTCCTGGGAACGCGAGTTGGATGTCTATGAGGCGCATGAGGATGGTGTCCAGCCGCCCCCCATAGTAGCCTGAGAACAGACCCAGTGTCGTGCCGATGAGACAGGCTATCAGGGTTCCCAGGAAGCCGATCCGAAGCGAAATGCCGGCACCGTACATCAGACGACTGAGAATGTCTCTCCCCAGGGCGTCGGTCCCCAGGAGATGCGCAGGCGAAGGACCCCCGAGAGTACTTGCCAGGTCTTGAGCCGCGGGGTCGTATGGTGCGATGTGTGGCGCCGCGATACCGGCCACCACCAGAAGGATCACCACCAGCCCGCCTGCCACGGCGACGGGGTTGCGGAGCAGTCGCGACCAGGCATCGGCCCAATGCCCTCTGGGCTCTCGTGAGAATCGAGCACCGACCGCCGGCAGACCGAACGATTGCTCGTCACTCACTGCGCTCTTGTTCCTTGCCGCCGGCTCTTTGCTAGCCCTTGTACGAGACCCGGGGATCCACGACGACATACAACACGTCCACAACTAGGTTGACCAGGGTGAACTGTACGGCGAGCAGGAGCAGTGCGCCCTGTATGACCGGATAGTCCCTGAGTCCAATGGATTGAACCAGGAGCCAGCCCAGGCCCGGATAGGCGAAGACTGTCTCGGTGACGACGGCTCCTGCCAGCAAGCTTCCGAACTGCAGTCCTATTACCGTAATGGCGGGCACGAGGGCATTCTTCACTGCATGCCTTACGATGACTATCTGAGACGGCAGACCCTTGGCGCGTGCGGTGCGGATGTAGTCCATGCCCATCACCTCTAGCATGGAGGAGCGCATCACGCGGGCTACGATCGCCGCCCCCTGGAAACCCAGACTGACCGCCGGCAGCACCAGGTGATCGGGACCACCGATCCCGGTGGTAGGGAACCATCCCAGCTGCACCGCGAAGATCTGCATCAGCATGAGGCCAAGCCAGAACGAGGGTGTACAAACCCCTACCATGGCGCCCATCATGCTGAAGTGGTCGAAGATAGAGTTCCGCTTCAGTCCTGCGATGATGCCGGCCCCGAGGCCGACTACCAGCATCACGACCATGGCGGCCATCGTCAACTGGAAGGTGGCTGGGAGCGCCCTTCCTAGCTCGTGGGTCACCGGTCTGTGGGTGCGTGTCGATATCCCTAGGTCCCCAACGAAGACCTTTTCGAGCCAGGAGATGTACTGGACCGGCAGCGGGCGATCGAGACCGAGGGAGGATCGAACAAGAGCCACGTCCTCCAGGGAGGCGTCCGGACCAGCCATCAGACGGGCTGGATCACCGGGGACCATGTGGACAATCAGGAAAACAACGACCGACACCCCGAAAAGGGTGGGAACTATGTAGAGCAGACGACGGAGTATGTAGCGTCCCACTTGTTCTCACTATGGGGGGGCGGTGCGGGTGCAGTCCGGACTGCACCCG
>DAHXJB010000399.1:0-4455 GCA_027372455.1 Chloroflexota bacterium
CAGGGGAGGGGTTGTCGGCGACGATGGGAAGACCCATCAGGGGCTCTTCGATCTCAGCTTTCTCAGGGTGGTCCCCGATCTGGTAGTGGCGGCGCCCAGGGACGAGAACGAGCTGCAGCAGTTGGTGCACACAGGTATCCAGTACGTTTCTGAACGTCGCGGGCCTTTTGCCGTGCGCTATCCTCGTGGGGCCGGTGTAGGGGTGCCTATGGAGGGGGAGCTGCGTGTCATACCTATCGGCAAGGGTGAGAAGCTGCGAGAGGGGGACGACCTGGCGATCCTGGCCATAGGCAACAGCGTGACCCCCGCGCTGAAGGCCGCAGAGCTACTGGCGCGGCGGGGGATGAGCTGCGGTGTGGTGGATGCTCGCTTCCTGAAGCCTCTGGACGAAGGGTTGATACTGGAGGTCGCGCGGCACTGTGGCCGGCTGGTCACGGTAGAGGAGAATGTTGCGGCCGGAGGCTTCGGATCCGCCGTGCTGGAGTTGCTGGCAAGCCACCGTATGGCCGGCGTACCGGTGGAGGTCATCGGCGTGCCCGACTGCTTCGTGGAGCATGGTCAACCGTCGATCCTGCGAGCCAAGTACGGTCTGGATGCGGAGGGGATAGTCAGGCGAGTGACCCAGACCCTCTTTCCGGCCAAGATGGAGGCCAAGGTCGGCGCCTGAGAAGTGCACGTGACCAGGGGCACCAAGACACGAAGGCTCTGATGCTGGTGGTCTTGGTGCCTTTGCGTTTTCTTGGTTAGACGTCGCTTAACGCGGATGGAGGAGCCAATGACCGAGGACAAGATCATCCTGCAGGGCATGGTTTTCTATGGCTACCACGGAGTGAACCCCGAGGAGCAGGAGTTGGGTCAGCGATTTGTGGTGGACTTGGAGCTGAGCAAGGAGCTGCTGGCCGCCGGCCTTTCCGACGATCTCTCGCTGACGACGAACTACGCGTCGGTCTTCAAAGTGGCTCGCGAGGTGGTGGAGGGTGAGAAATGCAACCTGATCGAGACGGTGGCGGAAAGGCTGGCGTCCGCGCTCCTGGCTCGCTTCCCCATAGAGGCCGCTCGAGTTCGTGTACGGAAGCCGTGGGCCCCAATCAAGGGCGGCGTGATGGACTGGGTTGCGGTAGAGATCTACCGTAAACACTGATATCTATGACTACTAATTGACAAACCTTGTCGTCTCTGTTACCATCGCCGCGCTAGACTCTTGTCGGGCCTGCCTACCTGTCTCTGTGCCGGCGGCTGCCCGCGATTGCTTAGGGGAGGCGGCAGTGCAGAAGACGCGACGGCAGATCCTCGATCTCTTGAAGGTAAAGGGTGGCGCGACACTCGACGAATTGGCGTCGGAGATCGGTCTATCGCCTGTGACGATTCGGTCGCATCTCTCAGTGCTCGAGCGGGACGATCTGATCACCTCGGAGGAGGTCCGAGGCAAGGTTGGACGCCCCCATTTTGTGTATGCTCTGGCATCGGGCGCGGAGGAGGAGTTTCCCAGGGCTTACCACGAGGTGGCGCGCCGTTTCCTGGAGGGCTTCAAGAGCGTGGCCGGTCCCGACCAGATGGCACTCCTGGTACAGGTGGTGGCTGAACGATGGGCCGCTGAAAAGGCAGGACGGCTAAAGGACAAGGGGCTGGAGGCCCGCCTGGCGGAGGTCGCTCGGATCCGTTCGGAGGAGGGCGCTATGGCGGAGTGGGAGCCTTGCGCCGGTGGGTTCCGCCTTCGCCAGCACCATTGCCCAGCCAGTCGGCTCGCCGCTTTCAGTCCGGAGGTCTGTGAGGTCGAGTTGAAATACCTTCGACAGATGCTGGGGGTGTCTGTCGAGCGAGAGTCCTCTCACCAGCAGGGCGATGGCAAGTGCATCTACCGTATCACCCCTTAGCCTGTGCTTGCTCCCTTTCTGCTTGGCCGCCCGATTGTTTGACTTGGTGTGCTCAGACTGGTAGCATTTGATGGGCCTTTCTGAGAGTTGGCGAAAGGGGTGCAGGCTTTGAACGAAAAGGTTAGCAAGGTGCTGGAGGCCATTCGGCCCGGCCTTCAGATGGATGGTGGCGACATCGAGTTGGTTGGCGTCGACGAGGGCGTGGTGAAGGTTCGCCTTACCGGTGCCTGTGCCGGTTGCCCCATGTCGATGATGACGCTGCAGATGGGGGTCGAACGAGCGATCAAGCGCGAGATCCCAGAGGTGGTCCGCGTCGAGGCAGTACCCTTCTAAGTTCTCAGCTTCGTTTCCTGTCCTTCTTGTGGGGGGCGCGGTTGCCGTGCCCCCGTTCTACTGTCAGCCGTTCTACTGTGGGTTCGACCAGGAGCTCTCCTCCACGGCCCTCCTCAGGCTCGTCTCCAGCGCCTCATCCAGCAAATCGTCCACCATTCCCGCCGCGAGTTCGAGGGATTGAACCATCCCATGTAGCTCCTCATTATTGCTCTGTCTACAACCCTCGGCGAGAAGCTCGAAGCGTCTGGCTACCGACCTGAGCTCGGCCAACAGGGGATCGATATAGCCCGTTTCCAGCTCCGGCAGCCTTCCGTCCCTCAGCTCATTCAGGATACTGTCTCGGTTCCAGCCCTCGGCCACAGTTTGCCTCCCAGGTTCTGGCTTCTGAGCTCAGCACTGTCATTGATGCCAGAAGTGCAGCGATTGCCCGAATACCACGTCGTCGGCCATCTCCCCCAACACCTCGCTCACCGTCGGGTGGGGATGCACGTTCATCACGAGTTCTTCGGGAGTGGCCTCCAGCAGCCTCGCAAGGGCCGGACCCTGGATCAGCTCCGTGACCCGAGGACCCATCAGGTGGACGCCCAGTATCTCCCTGCTCTCCTCGTCGGAGACGATCTTGGCGAACCCTTCCCGTTCCCCAAGGATGGTGGCCATGGCGTTGGCAGACATCGGGAACTTGCCCACCTTGATCTTGTGGCCCTGCTGCTGCGCATCGGCCTCGCTCAGTCCCAGGGAGGCCACCTGAGGCCGGCAGTAGGTGCAGCGGGGGATTCGGTTCGGATCCAGGGGGTGAGGGTTCCTCCCCAGGATGGCTTCCACGGCGATGAAGGCCTCGTGTGTGGCCTTGTGGGCAAGCATCAATCCACCCACGACGTCGCCTATGGCATAGAGGTGGGGTACGCCGGTTCTCATCTGGCCGTCCACCTGGATGAAGCCTCGATCTATCTTGACCCCCAGCCTTTCGAGCCCTAGGCCATCGCTGACCGGAGCGCGACCGGTGGCCACCAGCAACCGCTCCGCCGAGAGCTTCTCCCGGGCGCCCTCCTTCTCCACCTCCACCTCCACCTCCACATGGTCGGGGAAGGTGCGGATGCTGTCCAGGATCACCCTGGTGCCTGGCATGGCCCGGATGCCACGACGAGTGAACAGCCTCGCCAGTTCGTTGCCGATCTCCTGGTCTTCCAACGGCAGGAGCCTGGGTAGCACCTCCACCAGGGAGACGTCGACCCCCAGCTCCCTCCAGGCGGAGGCGAACTCCACGCCGATGGCGCCCGCGCCCAGGATAATCACCGACTTCGGCAGCTCGGCCATGGTCACGGCGTGATCGCTGCTGATTATCCGGTCGCCATCGATCTTCAGCCCGGGGAGACTCTTGGGGACGGAACCTGTGGCGATGATAACGTCGCTGGCGCTCACCTCTCTGGTTCCGCTCTCAGCTGCCTGCACGGCAATGCTGGTTGCGGAGGAGAGTTTCCCTTCACCGCGTATCAGGGTCACCCCGTTTCGTTTGAACAGCCACTCCACCCCGCCTACCAACTGGGAGACGACCCTGTCCCGTCTCTTGGATAGCTGTCCGTAATCCAGAGTGACATCCGTCGCGGTGACGCCGAACTCCTTGCCACCTCGAGCCAGGTTGAGCACCTCGGCGGTCTCCAATATCACTTTGGTTGGGATGCAACCCCAGTTGAGGCAGGTGCCGCCAACCTTGGCCTTCTCGACCACCGCCACCTTTAGCCCCAGTTGGGCCGCTCGAATCGCCGCGGGGTAGCCCCCCGGCCCACCTCCCAGGATCGCCAAGTCGAAGCGTTCCTCGCTCATCATTCCTCCATTGACTCCGGTCAAGAAATCCCTGATTTCTGAGTCAGGTTGTCCCGTTTCCGGATTGTCCTGCCGCTCAGATCAGGCCACCGCCTGCTTGGCGAGACAGACGGCACCGGTGGCATCGGGGGCGTAGAAGTCGGCCCCAACCTCCTCGGCAAAGCGCTGCGTCACCGGCGCCCCACCTACCCCGATCTTCACTCCCTCTCGCAGCCCGGCCGCCTTCAGCGCCTCCACCGTCTCCTTCATCGAGAGCATCGTCGTCGTCAGGAGCGCGCTCATCATTAGGAAGTCCGGCTTCTCCTTCGCAACAGCCTCGACGAAGCGCTGCGGCTTCACGTCCGCCCCGAGGTCGATGATCTCGAAACCCCCACCCTGCAGCATCATCCCCACCAGGTTCTTCCCGATGTCGTGGAGGTCCCCCTTC
>DAHXJB010000401.1:0-11157 GCA_027372455.1 Chloroflexota bacterium
CCGGCATGGCGATGTCCATGATGGCGACGTCCGGCAGGCAATTCCTAACACCGTTTATGGCCCCCCGGCCGTCGGCTGCCTCTGCCACCACCTCGATGTTCGGGCTCAAGGATAGGATGGCCCTCAGGCCCTCTCGCACGATTCCATGGTCGTCAATCAGCATCACCCTTATCTTGGGTTTCATTCTGCACCTCCCGCTCCACTGCCGCCATAGCCGATCTGCAGGGCACGCGAACACTGACGGTGGTCCCTTCGCCGGGTCGTGACTCGATGAGCAGGATACCCCCGATCAGGTGGACCCTCTCTCGCATCCCCATCAGGCCGAATGGGGCATCGCCGTCGTCGCTACCTTGTGCCAGTGTGCCCTGAACGTCGAACCCGCGGCCGTCGTCTTCCACGACCAACCTTACGCAGTCGTTGTCAAACTCCAGCGAAAGCGCCACGTTTTCCGCCGCGGCGTGTCTGGCTACGTTAGACATCGCCTCCTGGGCCACGCGGAAAAGTGCCGTCTCCAGTTCGGATGTGAGTCTGTGATCGGAGGTAGGGGTTTCGAATGTCACTCGGATCCCCATGGGCTTCAAGCGGTGCTCCGCGTACCACCCCAGGGCTTCGACCAACCCCATGTCGTCTAGCAGGCTCGGCCGTAGGTCTCGGATGATCCGATTGATCTCGCTCGAAACCCGTGCGGCGAGCGGCCTGGCTGGCTCCAGCAGCGCCTTCAGGCGCACGGCGCTGTCGGCATCCGCCCTCAGGGCGGTCTCGATTGCCATCGCCAATGCCGCAACCGACTGGGCTGTGTCGTCGTGAAGCTCGCGCGCTATCCGTTTTCGCTCCTCCTCCTGTGCGGCCATGTACTTTCGCAAGAAGATGCCCTTTGCTTCCTCTTTGTCCCGAACCTCCGAGTAGAGTCGTGCGTTCTCTATGGCCACCGCCAACTGGCTGCCGATCGATGTCAGCAGCGGGGACCCGGTGCCTCCGAAACAGCGCTTCGCTGGGCATGAGATGATCATTTCCCCCAAGACGCTGTCCCTGGTCGCGATAGCCACACCAACGATGTCAGAACCCCTCCACCGTGCCTTGCGCAAGCCAGCCCTATTCTTCGGCCAGCGTCGCTCGCTGGTCAGCCTAATGATCTCGCCGGCGCCCATGCCGCGTGCCACAATGGTGCGTTCCCAGTTGGGGGCCTCTCCATCCACCAGGATGCCGCCCGCGGGTGCAGCCATGAGGACGAGGACGTGATCCAGGGCCAGGGTCAGCATTGCCTGAAGATCCATGGAACAGGCGATGATTGAGGAAAGAGAGACGAGCGTGGAGAGTTCCTCGCTGGTCCGGATCACCTGCTCTTCGAGACGCTTACTTTCCGTTACGTCCCGCGCTACCTCCAGAACGCTGATTACGTTCCCGTTCTCGTCGCGAATTGGGGAAGCTAGCACGTCCACATAAGTTGTCCGACCAGAGGAATCTTCAAGTGCATGGGTGAGGCGAGAGGGCTGACCCGTGCGCCAGACGGTCTCCACGGGGCACCCCATCCGTTGGAGTTCGCACAGTCCGTCCGCACCGCTGAACACGAGGTGACATGGCCTTCCAACAAGCGGTTTCCCGTCCCCACGTCTCCGCAGAATGGCGCTGTTGACCTCGACCACTCGGAAGTCCTTGTCCACCACCATCAACTCATCTTCAAGGCTGTCGAAGAGTGTGACCAGGTAATCGCGCGAGCGTTCCACTTCGCGGTGTGCCTCTTCTAGCTCGGCGGTACGCTCCGACACTTTCCTCTCCAACTCGGTTGCCCATCGACGGTTCTCGTCCCGCGAGGCTTTCAGCGCGGATCGCATGGTTTCGAAGGAATCGGCCAGCATCCCGATCTCGCCGTCGCCCATTTGCGGAACCGGCTGCGAAAGGTCTCCCTGGGCGATGGCCTGGCAGGCACCGGTCAGCACCTTGACCGGTCGCACCATCCTGATCACTATGAGCCAGCTGGCGAACAGGGCAGCGGCGAACGCTCCGAAACCGAAGAAGAGAACGCGACGAAGCAGCGTGTCCTCGAGTGAGAGGGCCTCGGGGGCGGACTGGCGCACCGCCACAGCGAGGGGTGCATGTTTCAACGGTGCGAATGCCACCACGTCCTCGGTCGTCCTCGACCCTGGCCTGGTCCCATGGCAATCGTGACACGTGCCCACCGCCGCTTTGCCGTTCTCGATCAGTGTCGCGACGTACCCGCCATGATCGCTGTTGGTTCCGAGTCTGTCAGGGTGAGGGGAGGCCAGCACCTTGCCATTGTCGCCCACCACCTCGGCGTAGCCGGTCCGCCCGAGCACCACGCGCTGCAGCGCGTTGGAAAGGCTAGGCTGATTCAGGTCGACCACTAGGAGCAGCGCTGCAACGTTCGAGGAGCTAGCTGGAGAGACGATTGACAGGGTTGGCGAGACCCCGGCTTGCACAGAAGGGGAAGGGAAGCGCAAGGAGTCCGTTTCGTCCATGGCGACCGTGTGCCCCTGAAGCGCTTTGTTCACCACCGGCGAGCCGGACACGTCCAATCCGATAAAGGCCGCATCATACGGCGACGTCCATACTACGCGGCCATCGGCACCGATGGCCACAACGCGCTCCACCGATGAGCCGAACTGCAGACGCAAGGCCCGCCAAGCGCTCCTGGTTTGCTCTGCCTCATCCCCGCCCGCTACGGGCAACCCATCGGCCTCCAATGCCGAGACCTTGGCCATCTGGAGGAGACGATCGTCGAGGGTCGCGGCCAGGCCTTGTGCGATCAGAAGGCGCTCGTGCAGCGTCCGAGTCGTGCTATCTCGGATAGACTGCGCGCTCAACAGCACGAAGCCAGCGAACACGATCGCCAGCCCGACGGTCACCAGAGCCAGAACCCGTACAAGCAGCCTGGTCCTGCCCAACCGCACTCTCGTCCTGCGACTCACGGTTGCGACCTTGCTTTCCCAGGTAGCACGCGACAACCAGATCTGCCGCGACTTGTGGTCGTGGGCTGGAGCTCTCTCTCCGTTTACTTCGGCGTTCTGCAACCTGGCCATGACAACATCCCGTCTCTCACCGAAATAGAACGACGCAGCGGCCCACTAAGGCGCTGGCCTTCTCGACCCATCGCTGGAAGACGGTGAACGGTGCCGTACAAACAGTGGAGAAGCAAGACCCGAGTCGCGAGTGGGGAGAATGGCCACACCGAGGGTGGATTTCGAGGGAAAATGGGTCAGAGCAGAAGTGGACAGCGTCTGGGTGTGAAGCACGGTTACGCCGGTTGGGGCGCAAACCACCCCCGCGGGACGGTCGGTAGCTACTGACCAGCTATGGCACGTCCGCCCGTGGTGCGGTTGGCATTGCCCGCTGCCGGGCCCTCCGCCCCCTCGATTCTGGACCGACTGATCGACCGTGCTGAGCAGCCTGATGAATTGCACGGTGCTCCACCGCCTATCCCCAGACGTCAGGGATGCACCACTCATCAGTTGCCGGCCACACCGTGGGCACCTCGGAGCCGTGAGCCAGCCATCAGCCCATGGCCCGGATTCTGACTAGCCCTACTCCCCTTAGCTCGAGAACCACAGACCTGCTGGACCAATCTTTCGGGGCGGCGGCGGGTCTCCAGTTGCTTTCATCCTGGACCGCCGCTGCTCCATCCAAAATAGACAAGGACCAACCCTCGTCGGATGGTTGGTCCTACGCAGATATCTTGAACGCAGACTCGTTGGATGCAGCTACGGCCCGCGCCTCCCATCGGCAGCCTCCAACACCGGGCCATAAACGACCAGAACCACATCCCTACCATTTCACCACATCTACTTTAGAGAACGGCCCACTGGATGTCAAGGGGTCATCTTGCCTTCGCTACTGGCATTTCATTGTCGCCGCGAGCGTACTGTGACCGAACGGGTCTATCGAAACGACATCGGACGCTGTGACGTTTTTCTTTACGCGCCTTCACCTGGCATGGTGCCCTCAGGCGGTGGTGCAACCATACCGGGCTCCGCAAGCGGCCCGATGAACTGGCCCCGGATCTCGTCGAGGCGCGACACCATCTCGGCACGCATCGACTCGATCTCGGACCGGGCCTGGTCAAGCCCGGCCATCACCTGGTCCTGCCACACCTCCGCCCTCGAGCGCAGAATCTCCCTGGTTTCCTCTCCGCGCCTCGGCGCCACCAGCATCGCCGCCACGCCTCCAATGATCGCTCCCAACAGGAATCCTCTCATGATCCAATCCCTCCACGTCAGATGATCGTAGGAGCGCAGGGAAGGGGCAAGATGTATGCCGGAAGGTCTGCCCTGGGTTCGAGATTCCAGTTGTGAACGCACTGGTCGGCCATGGGCCTGGCGGGGCAGGGGATTGGGGAGAAGGGGTGATGGCGGACTGACTATCGCGAAGATGACATCATTCGAAGGGCCTCTCTCAGACTGTCCTCAAGATCCATGCTCGCGAGGTTTGGGATGGATCGAACGGCTGAGGAGGCTTCCGAGCTGCTGTAGCCGAGGGCGGTGAGAGCTACCAACAGTTGGGTGGCTGTGCCGGAACCGGTCGCTCCGGGTCCGATCTGCTCTGTCTGGCTCACCTTGCCCTTCAGCTCCAGTGCGATGCGAGCAGCGGTCCGCTTCCCGATCCCGGTGACCGTGCTCAGCCTCGCCGTGTCTTCGGTGGCGATGGCCGTGGCAAGCTCTTCCACGGACATAGCCGAGAGCAGCGCGAGCGCGCTACGAGGCCCCACACCCCCGACGGTGAGCAGGAGCTGGAATAGACGCAATTCGTTCTTCTCGGCGAACCCGTACAAGGTCACCCCATCTTCCCTCATCTGAAGATGGGTGTGAAGCCCGACCGAAACACCCGGGTTGCCGATGGCGGACAGCGTCGGCGACGAGGTGAAAACCTGGTAGATCACCCCACCCACGTTCACGAGAAGCGAATCCGCGCCGACGTCCTCGACCGTTCCCCGCAACCCGGCGATCACAGGCCGCTCCTCCCCCCGGCCATCGCTTCGTTCCATCGAGAATGGCAGATGGCGATAGCCAGAGCATCGGCCGCATCGTCCGGCTCGGGCAGCTGACTCAACGACAGCATCATCTGAACCATGCTTTGCACCTGTAGCTTGGTCGCCTTTCCGTACCCGGCCACGGCCTGCTTCACCTGCTGAGGAGTGTACTCGCTGACGGGCAGCCCACGCCGAGCCGCTGCCAGCACGGCGACCCCCCTGGCTTGCCCCACGGCAAAGGCCGACTGCACGTTTCGGGAGAAGAAGAGCTGCTCGACGGCAACCTCGGTGGGGTGAGCTCGATCCATAACCTCAGTCAGCCCTTCAAACAGCAGCAACAGTCGAGAAGTGAGAGGGCGGGAGGCCGGAGTCGTCAGAACGCCAAATTCCACGGCCTCCAGGGTTTCACCATCGGTCGCCACCACACCGTATCCCAGGATCGCTGTCCCAGGATCGATGCCGAGGACGATCCTCCGGTTAGTGCCGGCCAAGCTACGAGTACTCTGCCAGGGCCTCTTCCGAGACCTCGATGTTGGAGAATACCCTCTGCACGTCGTCCAGTTCCTCGAGCCGTTCGACCATCTTCATCACGGTAATGGTGGCCTTCGAATCGAGCCCCAAAGTGGTCTTAGGGATCATGGACAGCTCAGCGTTCGCGATGGTGACCTTCTTAGTCTCCAGCGCCTGTCTGACCGCGTCCAGGTCGGCCGGCTCGGTGTACACCTCGAGAGTGCCATCCTCCACCTTCACATCGTCAGCACCGGCGTCGATGGCTGTCAGTGCCAGATCGTCCGGGTTCTCCTTGCCGATCTCGACGGTAATGATCCCTCTCGAATCGAAAAGCCACGATACGCAGCCGGTCTCGCCGAGGCTTCCACCGTGCCTGGTGAATACGCTCCTGATCTCAGCAGCGGCCCTGTTGCGGTTGTCGGTCATCGCCTCCACCAGGATAGCGGCCCCTCCAACGCCGTAGCCCTCGTAGATGATATCCTCCAGCGCAGCGCCCTCGCCGCCACCGGTGCCCCGCTTGATGGCTCGCTCGATGTTATCCATCGGCATGTTGCTCTCGCGCGCGTGCTGGACAGCCAGCCGCAGCCGGAAATTGGCGTTGGGATCTCCCCCGCCATCCCTGGCGGCTATCGTGATCTCACGGCCCAGCTTGGTGAACAGTTGACCGCGCTTGGCGTCGTTCGCACCCTTCTGTCTCTTAATCTGTGCCCACTTAGAGTGTCCCGACACTGCGATCTCACCTCCTCTCAAGCCTCTTGACTATACCTAATTCTACCATAGGGCGGCGCTCCTAACCAACGCCGATCAGCAACAGGGGCCGCCCTCTGGTATAATCACGAGTTAGACAATCAGGAACGGGCGGCTTTCGCGCCCCTTCCAGCCTATGTGGGAAGGTGCACCGAATGAAGGAATACCAGGCGGAACGGATCCGCAACGTAGGTCTTTTCTCTCATGGTGGTGCCGGCAAGACCTCGCTGGCCGAGGCGATGTTGTTCCAGAGCGGAGCCATCACCCGTCTGGGCAAGGTTGAGGAGGGATCGACGACCACCGACTTCGATCCCGACGAAATCAAGAGGCATATCTCCGTTAGCACCGGCCTCGCCCCATGCGAATGGCAGGACCACAAGATCAACGTACTTGACACGCCGGGCTACGCCGACTTTGTCGGAGAAGTCGTGCAGACCATGCGGGTTGTTGACGGGGCCGTCATCCTGCTTGATGCGGTGTCCGGACTCGAGGTGGGTACCGAAACGGCATGGCAGGAGGCCGACAGGAACGGCGTCTCCAGGATGTTTTTCGTCAACAAGATGGACCGGGAGAACGCCAACTTCGACAACTCTCTCCAGAGTCTGCGTGCGAGGTTTGGCAAGGGCGTCGTCCCACTTCAGATCCCGGTTGGGTCCCAGCAGAACTTCAAGGGGGTCGTTGACCTCCTCACCATGACTGTTCTGGCAGGCGACAAGGATTCCCCCGCGGAGATTCCCGCGGAGCTTCGCGACGCTGCCCGAAACCAGAGGGATGCCCTCATTGAAGCCGTCGTCGAGTTGGACGACGAGCTGATCAACAAGTATCTGGAGGGGGAGGAGCTCACTCTGGATGAGCTTCGCCGTGCTCTGGCGACAGGGGTTAAGGCCAAGGCAATCTTCCCCGTCCTCTGCGGCTCAGCCCTTACTAACAGGGCCGTGTCCCCTCTGCTGGACGCCATCAGCGCCTACTTCCCCACGCCAGTGGAAGTAACCGTCCGCACCGCCGATGGCGATTTGCCGGTCAAGCAGTTGGTCGACAAAGGGCAGTTCGCCGCGCTCGTGTGGAAGACCGTTTCCGATCCTTACGTGGGCCGGCTGAACTACTTCCGGGTCTACGCCGGCTCCGTCCAATCCGACTCTCACTTCTGGAACCCGAACAGGACTCGAGAGGAGAGAATCGGGCAGCTCTACCTCGTCATGGGCAAGCGCCAGGACCCGGTACCGTCGGTTGGGATGGGCGACATGGGGGCGGTGGCCAAGCTTCAGGAGACCTCCACCGGCGATACCATGACCACCAAGGAGAACTTCATCCAGCTGGCATCCATCCAGTTCCCGGATCCCGTGTTCTCCGCGGCGATCTCCCCCAAGACCAAGGCGGACCTGGATAAGCTGGGGTCGGCACTGACCCGTATGACGGAGGAAGACCCCACCATCCATGTCGAGAAGAACGCCGAGACCGGTGACATGCTGATGTCGGGAATGGGCGAGTCGCACGTCGACATCACCGCGGAGCGGATGAAGCGTAAGTTCGGCGTCGACGTCAATATCGAGATGCCGAAGGTTGCATACCGCGAGACCATCACCTCTTCGGCTAAGGCTCAGGGTCGCTATAAGAAGCAGACCGGCGGCCACGGGATGTTCGGCGACACCTGGCTGGAATTGGAGCCCCTACCGCGGGACACCGGCTTCCAGTTTGAGGACAGGGTTGTGGGCGGTTCTGTTCCCAAGAACTTCATCCCGGCGGTCGAGAAGGGGGTCCGCGAGTCGCTGCAAGACGGCGTACTAGCCGGGTTCCCGGTGGTTGACGTGAAGGCGATACTCTACGACGGCTCGTATCACCCCGTTGACTCGAACGAAATGTCGTTCAAGATCGCGGCCTCGATGGGTTTCAAGAAGGCCGCGACCGACGCCAGGCCCGTGCTGCTCGAGCCGGTGATGGAGATGTCCATCACGGTGCCGGATGCCTACACAGGCGATATCATAGGTGACCTGAACGGCAAGCGAGCCCAGGTGCTGGGAATGATCCCTGAAGACGGGTTCACCACCGTACAGGCTCGGGCCCCGTATGCCGAGGTTCGCCGTTACGCCACCGACCTGCGTTCGATAACCGGAGCGCGGGGTAAGTTCACCATGAAACCCTCGGGCTACGAGGAGGTCCCGGCTCACGTTGCGCAGCAGGTTATCGCGGAGGCCAAGAAGGACAAGGAGAAGGAGCAGGAGAAGTAAAGGCCTGATGACCGTCTCCTGTTGGCGACCGATGTGACCATAGCTTCGATGGAAGCGTTACAGGGGGGAGGTCGTGTGCGTGGGCACGGTCTCCCCCCTTCTTCCCTTCCAGACCTACCATGGGACCAGGCGTGCCCTCAATCCACGTGAAAGCAGATTCGGGCTGGCAACGAGAGGACTGACCGCGTACCCGTAAACGGTGTTGTTGTCCTGACTCGTAGGGGTGGCAGAGTTGTTGTAGTAGGTAACCACGAAGTTCGCGTATCCCAGTATGTTGACGAAGCTCGTGGTGCTGGATATTGATGAGCCCGTGTCGCTAGGAATGATCCGCAGGGTCAGATACATCACCTGCGTGTCGGCTGGATTGCCGTCCTCCAGTTTGACCTGAAGCATCCATTCGCCCGTGGTGGCGGTCGCGCTTGCGCTGGCTGTCATCCTCAGCCTCACGGAATGGCCATTTCCCGGCACGGTCACTGTGCTTGGAACAGAGATGGTCACTCCGGCCGGTCCGGTGGTTGGCGTAGGGCTCGGGCCCGCCGTGAACCACTGCACGGGGTCCACGGTCACTGTCGTTGTGGGATATCCATTCCATCCCTGTAGGTACATGTCGAAACGGGTAAAAGATCCCTCTTGCACCGTCTGAAAGCCCTGTGACGTGGAGACAGAGAAGTCGGGGGCTGACCCCACCACGACGGTCACAGATACTGTCGAAAGGTCGCCGGTAGCGGGATCGTAGGCCTGAATAAGGGCCGTCTTCGCCCCCTGCACCACCGATGTGGAGGATACGGCGAAGCTCACCGACACGTTGCCAGACCCGCTCACCGGTAGGGAGTAAGTGTTGTCCAGCGAGCCGGACCCGAACTGCCAATCTCCCCAACCCTCTAGGCCGGTGGCAGAGAACTGCACCCCGGTGGAGTTGAAGTTGTTGTTCGGAACGAGCGTGACCTGGAATGTGATCGGCGATCCGCCCGGTCCGATGTTGGAGGACGACTTGACAGGTGCGTCCACCTCCAAGTCAAAGTCGGGCTTCCTGTAGACCGTGCCATCGTAGACCATGGCTGTCACTAGGTCCCCCCTCTGGTACGTTTTCCGGAGGGCGCTCACTGTGAGGGAGGTGTTCGTCCCGTCCAATACGGCAATCTGATCCCCCACCTGAGGATTCGGTCCGGGATATCCCTTGGCCAGGAAGTAGGCCGACTCGGCGTTCTTCACCTGTTGGATTGAGTCCGAACCAGTGATGCCGTTGTAGTAGGTTGGCGATGGCGCTGTGACGTTCCGCACGTCAGGCGCCACGAAGAAATGGAAGTCGTTGCCGTTGGCCACGTTCGCCTGAGCGTCCTGACCTACCAACGCCACTATTGGACCGGAAACCTGCCCGTTATAGCTGTCGGGCGGCGTGTAGTCGGCCGACGGCGAGGCCGGGGATGTCAACGGGTTGGGCCAGGAGGTGATGGAGTTGGGTTGACCCTGCGAGTTCAACGCTGGGGCCAGATAGTCGGTCACCGATACCGGATTCCCTCCCATGCCCAGAGCGTAGGAGTCGTCGCCCGCTGAGAACCGCTTCACTGCGACCGGCAACAGCCCATACGGACCCACCGTTGCCCTGGAGCGAACCGCCACGGTCATGTTGGCCACTCCGAAGACCGACGCGAACATCGTCGACACCTTTCGAACCAACGCCACACGAACTTCCCCTGGGGTTGAGATCTCAATGCCCTGCGAGAGCCCCGGCCCCGTCCCCACGCCTGGATATGGTAGGGACACTGCCCCGCCTGTGTTGGTCGACACTATCCCCTGAGCCACTGTGATCGCGCTGCTTGTGGTTCCTCCGTTGGCAAGCTCGGTGGCGGCGGCTAAGGCCGCCGCATCGGCGGTGTTCTGCAGTTTTCTCTTCTGCAGAAGCCCGTTTCCGTAGTCGACGGCGAACGCCGTGCTTCCCAGCATGATGAAAAAGATACCAACCGCAAGGATCAGCAATACCTGGCCGTTCTCGCCACGGGATTTAAGCTTGCTCATTTACTGGATCCTCACTGTTGTGGATGAACTTACCTGATAGCTGCCTGAACCTGTGCCCGGCAGTACCGTGAACCATATTGGCTGCCTGTATGTCACGGTAACCAGCATGTCCTCACCTACGCGAGAGGTTGGACCGGTGTGGTTGGGGTAGGAAATCTGCACGTCCGTCGTGGCGCTGAAGTAGGGTGACCCGACCGGCAGCATGCCCAAGCTGTTCGAAACCGCCTCCTCAACCACCGTGGCTCTGTTGGCGTCGTTTGTCGCGAGACTTTGCGTGAGGTCCCCCGGATACAGGGCTCCGGCACGCGCTCCCTGTCCTGTGGCCGCGGTCACCTGGATGAAGGCGTAGAGAACAAAGCTGAGGTCCGCGATACCCATGAGTAACACCATGACCACAGGCATCGCCACCGCCAACTCGACTAGTGACTGTCCTCGCTTCCCTCTCATTCGATACGCGCCTGCGCCTCTGCTCTCATCGTCATCCCTGAGCCGTTGTTGAGCAGCGCGCTCAGGGGTTGGTATTGATAGACGACCTGCACCGTCACAAGGTCGCCCTCCCTCGTATCTAGGTTCGGCAGGGATGGGTCGTGCACATACCTGATGGAGATATCGCTGCTGCTGTCGAAATAGGGGGAGGCCGTCTTAAGAATACCCATGTTGGCGACAACTGCGGCCCTG
>DAHXJB010000418.1:0-3893 GCA_027372455.1 Chloroflexota bacterium
GCCATGGGCGAAATTGATGAGCCTGATAATTCCATACACCATGGTGTACCCGAGGGCGATCAGCGCGTATACCAGACCCAGCTGGAGGCCGTTCACCAGCTGCTGACCAAGATATGCGAAGTCCATTGCCGACTCCTAAGATAAGAGGCGGGGAGTTGATCCTTGCCAGCTCCCCGCCTCGTCTTTGAAAGCTACGGCGCGACCGTAGCCGCGTAGACCTGCTTGCCACCCTTGATCTGGATAACGACGGCACTCTTGACGGGGTTGCCATCCTTATCCATGGTGATGTTACCCGATACGCCCTTGAAGTCCTTGGTCGCTGCCAGGGCATCTCTGATCTTCGACGGATCATTGCTTCCGGCCTTCACGATAGCGTTCGTGAGCATGTTGGTCGCGTCGTAGGCCAGGGTAGCCAGGGCATCAGGCACCGCGTTGTACTTCGCTTTGTACTTCTTCACCCAGTCCTGAACCTCTGGGGTGGTCGCGTCGGGGCTGTAGTGGTTGCTGAAGTAGCTCCCCTCCGTGATCTTCGTGTCGAGGTCGGAGGAGTCCCAGCCATCACCACCACCCATCACCGCCGTCACGCCCAACTGCCGAGCCTGCTGGGCGATTAGGTTGACCTTGTTGTAGTAGTCAGGCAGGTAGAGAAACTCCGGCTTGTTGGCGGCGATCTTCGTCAACACGGCGGAGAAGTCGGTGTCGGTGGTGGTGTAGGCTTCGAAGTTGGTCACCTTTCCACCGAGCTTCTCGAAGTCGTTCTTGAAGACGGTCGCGAGCCCCTTGCTGTAGTCGTTCGCGTTGTCGTACATGATCGCGGCAGTCTTCAACTTGAGGTTACCTGTGACGAACTTGGCCATCACCTGACCCTGGAACGGATCGATGAAGCAGGCGCGGAAGACGTAGTCTTTCCGCTTGCCACCGTCCACGGTGACCTTCTCGTTGGTCGAGGTGGATGTGATCTGGACGACCTTGTTCTGCTGAGCAACCTCGGAGATGGGGATCGACACCTTTGAGGAAACGGAGCCCACGATGGCGTTGACCTTGTCCTGGGTTATCTCCTTGGTCGCGGCGTTCACGCCCTCAGTCGCATCGTTCTTATCGTCGGCAACGACCGTCGTGATCTTCAGCTTGCCCGCGGCGTTGGCCTCGGCGATGGCCATGTCAAAACCGTTCTTGGTGGACTCGCCGAAAGTCTTCACGTCGCCCGTCATGGGGGCAATGAGCCCGATCTTGACGGCAATGGGGCTGCCGGAAGCCGCCGCTGCTGGAGCAGCCGCGGTGGCAGGGGCCGCGGCTTTCGTAGGCTCCGGGGCCTTAGCTGGCGCTGCAGACGAGCAGCCCGCCACCACCAGCAGGGCAGCCATAGCTAGGGCTACCAGCGCCAAGATAGAGGACCTAAAGTGCCTCACCTGTTCTCCTCCTTGAATGCGCTCCAGCCCTTCTCGGCTGCAAGCGCCGTATGTCGCGGGATCCAGACAACTCGTCGAGCATCGGGAGCCTACCCCAGATGCCCCTGGCCGACCCCTATCGGCCGACAGAGAGCTTCCTCTAAAGGCTTCGTCACCCCTTTCTCCAAGCGGCCCACGCCACACTGCATGGAAAAACGGTTCTGGTCGCGAGAAAACAGGAAAGCGGCGCACCCCATCGACACCGACGGCCCGGTGCTGCTGGTGAATCCCCAGGGACTTCCGGAAGCCGGCCACCTTGGATAGAAGCGCCGGCGATCCCCAACCCAGTTAACGTCTAGGCAGACCCCAATGAGGAGAGGGTCCCATCAACTGAGCCTTCACTAAAATCAAGGCAGTTTAGCTGCAGCTTTGCGACTTTGTCAAGACTGTTTTGCTCCGTCTTCACCCGCATCAGACGGCCTGTTACTGTTTCACAAGACCCGGCCTCAAGGTCTTGTGAAGCTTGAACGTAACGATCCTTCGCCTAGCACCCAGGCGACAGGTGGCGCTGCTGGGACGGTAGCCGGACGGCGCCTTTGTGGCATCGAGCGACGGCGCGATGTTAGAATAGCTCCTTGAGGGAAACTGCATCCCCTCTCAACTTCTGTCACCCGAGGAAGGTGTTCCCCATGAGGTTTGCTGGCATTTCGGCTATGGGAGACTTCTGGCGCGTGGTACGTGAGTTCAATCCTGAGGGCATAGAGAGAGAGGCGACGACGCCACTGGAGCTGTGGGTAGCTGGCGAACCTGGCGTCGGCAAGCGCTCTCTGGTGGCCGCCCTGGCTGGAAATTCGCTCACCGCACGGCAGATCGGACCCTTCCGGGTGATGGATGTGGACCATCAGAGCCACGAGATCGTGGGGAGCAACCGCCCCGACATCCTGATCCTGGGGGCCAGATTGGATATGGATCTGGCGGAACAGGGTCGCCGGACCGATACTATGTTTGGGCGTCCTCGCATCCCTACCATCCTGGTCTTCACCCACGCCGATGCCACTGGCCGGACTCGAGACGAACGTAATGCTGCCTATCGCGCCTTCTCCTTCGTATCACACCTCAAGACCACATTCGTGGATGCTCGAAATGCGGAAGAGATCAGGGAGAAGGTAGCTCCATTGCTGCTGGATAGTCTCCCCACCGCCCGGACCTCCATGGCCAGGCAGCTTCCGACGTTGCGACAGACGGTGGTGGAGCAGATCATAGCCGAAACTTGCCGGGTAAACTCCCAGTTTGCCCTCGCGGCTAACCTGCCGGCCAATCTGCCATTCTTCGGTGGGGTGGCCGGCAATATCGCGGACTTCTTCGTCCTGACCAAGAATCAGGTAATGATGGTGCTGCGGATCAGCGCCGTCTACGGTCGAGATCTAGCCCCGACGATGCAGGTGGCAGGGGAGTTGGCGCCGATCATTGGCGGTGGCATCCTCTGGCGCTCCGTAGCGCGGATGGCCACGGGGATGATGCCAACCCTTTTTGCGGCAGCTCCGAAGACCGCCATAGCATACGTGGGAACCTACGTGGCAGGCCAGGCCGCTCGCTACTACTTTGATGAGGGTCGGAAGCCCCCAAAGGAACTGATGCAGCAGTTCGGCGCGGAGGGTGCCCGCCTCTATCGTACCCACTTCGCGTGAACAGCCGGGGCCGGAAGTAGAGCCCAACCCCATCCCAGTCCACCACAATCGTCGTTGCCATTGCCCACGCAACCACCGAATGGAGCGGTCCTCGGGACCGGATATGTCAGCAAATGTGAGATATGAAAGGAGTCGATCCTATGGCAGGTGAGGAAGCCGGCATCATCGTGATGCCCAATGACCTCCGAGAGTTCATAACCGAGCTGTTCGTCAAGCAGAACCTTCCACGGGAAGACGCGGCGATAGTGGCCGACCACCTGGTGGAGGCAGACCTACGAGGGGTGTACTCCCACGGGTCCATCAGGATTCAGCCTTACATCGAGCGGCTGAGTGCAGGGGGAATGAACCCTCGGCCGAACATCCATGTCCTCCGAGAGACCCCAGGCACGGCCCTGGTGGACGGCGACAATGGGATCGGCCAGGTGGTAGGCGTGCGCGCGATGAAGATCGCGATCAAGAAGGCCAAG
This sequence comes from Chloroflexota bacterium, assembly GCA_027372455.1. Classification (GTDB taxonomy): domain Bacteria; phylum Chloroflexota; class UBA6077; order UBA6077; family UBA6077; genus JAJYNT01. The sequence goes on from DAHXJB010000418.1 coordinate 3,544, forward strand.
GAGGTTGGCGCCTCGCACGTGGGTGTCCGGATGAGCAACCATTTCGGGACCTGCGCCTACTACGCCCTGATGGCCGTCCCTCACGACATGATCGGCGTCGCGATGACCGTGAGCGGCAGCAATATCATGGCTCCATGGGGCGGCATAACACCCCTTCTAGGCAATAACCCCATCGGCATCGCCCTTCCCGCCGGGAAGGAGTATCCGGTGGTGTTGGACATGGCGATGAGTGTCGTGGCGAAAGGGAAGATCGTCCATGCCATGAAGGCGGGCATCCCCATCCCAGAAACCTGGGGACTCAACAAATTCGGCGAGCCCACCACCGATGCCAAGGAGGCCTTCGAGGGGCT
>DAHXJB010000042.1:0-12106 GCA_027372455.1 Chloroflexota bacterium
TCTTTCCTAACGAGCCCAGCAGGTTGAAGAGTAGCGCCCACATGAAGATTCTGGTCCAAGGGCTCCGTCTACACCGAAACATCGCAATCACCGCGAGCGCAAGAACCAGGGGGCCAACGTAGCTTGGCACGTCCCCTATCCCATTCACACCAATCCCAAACACGCGGGTCAACGGCAGCAGATATGACAGTACCAGGACTCCGGGCGATACCGAGCCACCGGCAGCGATGCTGAAGGGTAGCCCATTCGATCTGACAGATTGAGCGGTGATGGCGAGGGTGGGAAGCACCCTGACAGCAGCCAGACCGGTTCCCACAAGAACAGCTCCACCCATCGAACCCAGCAGCAGGAGAGCCCGCTCCCGCAGCCCTTTCCTCCACAACCAGAGACCACGGGCCAGGGTGTAGATGCCGGCGTTGAGCACGGCAATTGCCACGATATAGGCCGTACCGCTCAGCAAGGACACACCCGCTGCCGCTGCTGCCAGGAGTGCCCAGCGCCAACTCCTCTGGATGATGAGCTCTATGCAAAGCAAGAGAACGGGCAGCAGAAACAGGCTTCTCAGTAGGTATCCCCCAATACCCAGAGCCAGCGACTCGGTGGACAGTTGATATCCAACCCCGGCCATCAGCGATGATAATCGAGAGAGTCTTGTGGACCGACCATAGAAATAGGTGGCGATGCCCGCCAGGGGGAGGTGAAGCGCAAAGCTGAGGGCTACAGCTCTGTCTGGATCGAGAAGCCTGGCAGCTATCCAGTCCAGAGGGAAGAACAGGCTGTATTGCGTGAAGGCTATCGGAAACCCTCCGAGAATGCCCGGCGTCCAGAGGAAGTTTCCACCTTGCCTGGCAACCCTTCCATACCATGCTGTGGTTGGTACAACCTGTCTATACAGATCCCCGTCCACCACCTTCAAGCCAAGAAAAAGTTCTGGCGAGAAGACCACCAAACCGAGCAAAACGAAGAACAATATCGCCAGAGAATCCAAGAGGATAGGAGGTTTCCGATCAACCATTCGGGTGAACATACCCATCTCCCACTCGCACTTCACCATTGCCGAGATCGCGGAGGTTGCGTTGGCGCCGGACGAGGAGACTCAGCGGTCGCTTATCGACGGCGATTGAGGGCGACAACGTTGGGTAGTTTAGTCTGGACACAAATGGCTAGCAACTCCACAACCCAGTGCCGGGCAGTTCTGCTCTACATTGTGAGTATCGGCCCGCGTCTCCTATAATAGCCACCGCTAACGACTGGTCAGCTTCTGTCCACGCAACGCCGGTCGCAATGGGTGTTCGAACGATTCGCCTTCGCCAACCGGAGTTTTTCGACGTCAACCTATGGTCAAGTGACTCACTCTCCATCAACCGAACCCCTCACCTCCATAGTCATCGTTACCTACAACCGGCTGGATCAAACCCGGCGGTGTCTGGATAGTCTTGCCTCCAACACCCCCGAGCCCTATCAGCTGATATTTGTGGACAACGGCTCCACGGACGGCACCGTCGCCTACCTGCATGAGCGTTTCGGGCGCGACGCGGTCATCACCAACGGCAACAACGAGGGTTTCCTCGGGGCTGCCAATCAGGGGATCGCGGCTGCGGCCGGTGACTACATCCTCCTGCTCAACAACGACACCGAGGTAACCCCTGGTTGGCTCTCGGCACTTCAGCAGGCAGCGGAGCGCTCCAGCGACGTGGGCATCGCCGGAGGGAAGATTGTGGGACCCGACGGCCGCATCCAGGTCGCCGGAGCCTACATGGCCTTCGACGGCTCGGCCCGAATGATCGGGGAGGGTATGGCAGTGGATGACCCCAGCCTCTCGGAAGAGCGAGAGGTCTGCTACGTGGGTGGACACTGCATGCTGATCAAGCGGGCCGTCGTCGACGCCGTCGGACTACTAGACGAAGCCTACGGCTTCGGGTACCACGAGGACACCGATTACTGCTACCGAGCACGCGCGGCTGGGTTCCGGGTGATCTACGCCCCCGGTTGCGTGGTCCACCACCAACTGTTCGGCACGCCCATGCCGGAGCGACAAGAGATTATCGCGGAGAACCAGCAAAGGTTTCTGGATAGGTGGCGGGATCAACTGTTCCTGTGGCGCTTCGTGCGCCCGCGTATCGAGTTTCGAGCGGACCAGCGGGAACTGCCGGTTGGTTCCGGCTGGTTTGCCGCTGAAACGGACTATACCAGTGTCGGACGAGAGGCCTGGTGCTACCTCCCGCAGCCCACGGGTGGCCCATCGATCCTGGAACTTGTGGCCTCGGCGGCCCACCCGGATCTCGCCGAGAAACCTCTTCACCTGGAACTGCTCGCCGATGGTCAGTTGATCGGCCACGCTTTCTTCCTAACTCCCTGGGAGGTGAGGCAACTCTTCTTCCCGGTGCCGGAGCGAGAAGATGGCCTGCTGAGGGTGGATCTCAGGGTAGATAGAAGCTGGCGACCGGACGATAGGTTCCAGAATGGTCTGGACCCCCGTGAGATCGGCCTCTCGGTCCGGCGGATCTCCATTGGGACCCCTGAGGAGGCCAGGAGGTGGGCTGCCGAGGGGGTCCCGCTGGAGTCCACCCTCCAGAGACTGCGAGATCACCTTGACTACCTGGAGAAGGCCATAGCCGACAAGGATGCCTTCTATGCTCGCGAGTTGGAGGGCAAAGAGCGGCTGATCGCCCAGTTGCAGGGAAACCTGGAGAGGTACCATGCCATGCCGCCCTTCAAGCTCTACTTTGGCTTGAAAAGGCTGGTGGGAAGGTCATGATTCGATGACTCACCCGTTTGTGTCGGTAGTAGTACTCAACTATAATGGCCTCCGCTTCTTGGACGATTGCCTCGGCTCCCTGGACCAACTCGACTATCCGCGAGATCGCTTCGAGGTCGTTCTGGTCGACAACGTCTCACAGGACGGGTCGGCCGACATTGCCGAGAAACGGTTCCCGCGGTTCCGCGTTGTGAGGAATAGCCGGAACCTCGGCTTCGCGGCGGGCAACAACGTGGCGATGCGTACTGCCCAGGCCGATTACGTGGTGCTGCTGAACAACGACACCGCCGTCGACAAGCAGTGGCTATCCGCTCTGGTGGAGGCGGCCGAACGGGATCCAAAGATCGGCGCTTGCACCTCCAAGCTGCTGTTTCAGCACGATCGGGCCAGGATCAAACTGGAGGTCACCCCCTTCCGTCCCAGCGATTGGGGATCGACGGATCAGCGGGAACTGGGGGTAAAGCTGCTGAGCGCCCGGGTACTTCAGGGAGGAGAAGCCAGAGAGGCCGAGTATCTGGAGGGATTCTACGGCCAGGAGCCGTCCCCGGATGGTCCATTCCGTTGGTCGGGCGCAGCCGCCACCATCGGGGTACGAGTCTCGAAAAAAGACGAGCCGGCAACCTTGAAGTTGTCCGTGGCGCCGGCCCGCCCTGACGGCACAACCGCCAGGCTGAGCCTCACAGCGGAGGGTATCACCCTGGGAAGCTGAGAGATAGCGCCCGGTCCACAGGATCTGGAGATCCCCCTGCCGCGAGAGCTCGTCGAGAAGGCCGGTCCGGTGATCCAGAATGCGGGCACCCTGATCCTGCGGGATGGTTCGGGCCGCGACCGAGGCTCGGTAGTTAGGGGAACCGAGGTTTACCAAGAAGATGATCGGGGTCAGTACGGCCACCGCGAGGAGGTGTTCGCCGGGTGCGGGGCGGCTCTTCTCCTCAAGCGAGCCATGCTGGAGGATGTCGGTCTCTTCGATGAGGATTTCTTCATGTACTACGAGGACATGGACCTATCATGGCGCGCTCGCCGTCGGGGCTGGAAGATCCTTTTCGTGCCCGAGGCTGAGGTACGCCACGTCCACTGCGGCAGCAGCGTCGAGTGGTCTCCCCTCTTCCTGTACCATGTGGAAAGAAACCGGCTACTGATGCTGGCCAAGAACGCCTCTCTCGGCCTTGCCGCTGCTGAGCACTTCAAGTACGCCGCCTCCGCCGGCCTCAATGTTGGCCGGCTGCTGCGCTCACTTGCGCTCCGCTCGGCCGATCGAAGTCCGCTGCAGAGACGGCTCCGTATCCAGCTTCAAGTCCTCTACTGGCTCGTGTCCCACCTATCCAGTACAGCCGCAAAGAGACGGCAACTCGCAAGACGGGAGTCTGTACCGGCCGAGAAGCTGCTGCGATGGATGGTGCCGGCTTGAAGGTAGGCATCTACAACCGATGGCTGCACACCATGGGTGGAGGCGAGCGCTACACCCTCACGGCCGCCCAGGGGCTCGCCGAGGAAAACCAGGTGGAGCTCATCACACATCGCCCCACCTCGCTCCAGACGCTGGAAGCCAAGCTGAACGTCAACCTCCAGGGCATCTCCCTGCGCTGCGTACCCGACCTGCCCTTCCACCGGCTGGGGGACTACACCGAGGAGTACGATCTCTTCATCAACGCCTCCTTCATGAGCTTCGTCCCGTCGAGGGCCAAGAAGAGCGTTCTCTTCGTCTACTTCCCCTTCCCGGTCGATAAGTCACCGTGGGGCCTCTTCAAGAGAAATGTGGGGCTCTGGCTGCGGCACCAACTGATCGTTCCGGAGTTCGGCGAGGGGTTCTACGGGCTCCAGCAGGTGGGTGGGGGATGGTACCGTTGGACGGCGGAGAAGGCGCTGGTGCACCTGCCGGTGGTCCACCGAGGAAGCCCCATGCGGGTGCGGCTGATGGTGGGGAGCTTCCGGCCCCAGGATCATCCGCCGGTAGCTGTGCGGGCCTCGGCGGCCGGCCGGCTCCTCGCTCAGACCGAACTGTCCTCCACAGACGGCAATTACCTGCCACTGGAAGTGACCATCCCATCTGAAGCCACCGAGGGTGACAAAACCACTCTTGCCATCGAGGCCGATACCTTCAATCCTCAAGGGGGACCGGGCTTCGAGGAGGACTACCGCGACCTGGGGATCGCGGTGGCCAAGGTGAAGGTGATGGGCGCTCGCCACCAGATCTACGATCTGGTCTTCGAGAGGATGATCAAGGAGGCAGGGCTGCGGCTCCACGGCATACCAGACAATCTGTCGCTGCGTTATGTCGATAGTTACGATCTTATCACCCCCATCTCTCAGTACGTTCAGAAATGGCTGGAGATCTACTGGGGCAAGAGGGGCGAGATCCTCTACCCACCGGTGGATGTGGAGAGCTACGACCCGACCAGAGAGAAGAAGAACATCATCCTGAACGTCGGGCGCTTCTTCAGTGGAAGCCACAACAAGAAGCACATCGTGATGATAGAGGCCTTCAAACGGTTGTGCCGGAAGGGTCTGAAGGGATGGGAGCTCCACATGGCCGGCGGTGTGGCACCGGGGAAGGTGCACGCCGAGTACCTGGAGCGGGTCAGGCGAAGAGCCGAGGGCTATCCTATTTATCTCCACACCGACGCCCCTTACGACGAGCTGAAGCGGCTCTACGAAGAAGCCACAATCTACTGGCACGCCAGCGGCTACGGCGAAAACGAGAACCGCAACCCGATACGCTTCGAGCATTTCGGCATCACCACGGTGGAGGCGATGGCGGCGGGATGCGTCCCCGTGGTCATCGCGAAGGCCGGACAGCTGGAAACGGTGGAGCAGGGCAGAAGCGGCTTCCTGTGGAACAGCCTGTCAGAATTGGAGAGCTACACGCTGCAGGTAATCAACAACCTGACCCTTCGCACTTCCCTGCAGCAGGGCGCCATCATCCGAGCCAGAGCCTTCGACCAGGACAACTTCAAGCGGAGACTGCTCGAACTGATCGCGAGGATCTAGAGCATCGTAGAATGCGGGTCCCCAACAATCCATTCATTTCCATGCAGGAGTGCCTAGAATGACACCGAGCGAGGCCAGAGAGTTTCTCCTGGGCTTCGATCACTGCTCCTACCAGCAGGCAATCGACTACCTGAACGTAGCGCTGGATCGACTGCTGGTAACCCTGAATCTCATGCCCAAGCTGCCCAAAGGTGCCAGGGTTCTGGAGCTGGGTGCGATGCCCTACTTCATGACCTCGCTCTTGATGCACCAGTTCCCCGATTACCAGATGGAGCTGGCGAACGAGCCAGATAGGCTCAAGGTGGATAGCGGCCACGTCAGGTTGATTAACAAGAAGCTGGGCTTCGATCGCAGCTTCACCTATCAGGCCTTCAACATCGAGACCGATCGATTCCCCTACGAGGATGGTAGTCTGGATCTGGTGCTTTACTGCGAGATGATCGAGCACCTGATGCACGACCCCAGCCATTCGCTTTACGAGATCCATAGGGTGCTGAAACCAGGGGGATACCTCGTACTCAGCACGCCCAATCCATTCCGCTACACCAACTACATCAGGTTTCTCACCAACAAGAATATCTACCCGCCCTTCTCCGGTTGGGGTCCGTATGCCCGGCACAATCGAGAGTTCAGTACCCAGGAGCTGAGATTGCTGCTGAAGCAGAGCAACTACGACCTCGAGGAGATGATCACAGCCTACGATCCATCCTACGATCACCCGAAGCGGCTCGATGGGATGGCACGCTGGCTCCACCGCCGAGGCTTGCTGAAGGAGAACATGGATGTCATCCACCTCCGGGCCCGGGCCGTCGATAAGCCAATCTATCGCTACCCGCCTGAGCTGTACCTTGACGTCCATGTTTACCAGCGAATCATCAACGACAACATCGAGATGGGCGTGAACGACGAGGCTCAGTTGGGGGACGGCTTCTACAAGCTGGAGAGCTGGCCCCCCTACATACGATGGACCGGCCGGACCGCCGAAGCGAAGCTACTATCGCGTGGGCAAAGCAGCTTCGGCATTCGGTTCTACTCGGGACCCAAGGAGCTATCACGGGATGTATCGGGCTCCATCACCCTCGACGGCACCGTCCATCGATTCAGCGTCGCCCCTGGAGAATGGGCAGAGCTCCATTTCCCCGTCCCGCCAACGAGAGATAGCCAGATCAAGTTCATGCTGAGCCTGGACAAGGTCTGGGTCCCGTTCGAAGTGAACGGGGGTGCCGACACCCGGGATCTGGGGATAGCTATTCAACGTCTCTGGCTGGAGTAGTTTGCTTTGGTTGCTATCAACGCTCAATCCCTGGCCGAAGCTCAGGCCAAGGAGATCGGACACACAGGTCGGTCGGACCGATTCATCGGTTGGCTGCTGCTGCTCTTCTTCCTCGCCCTGTACCTGCTGACGGCAGGTGGCCACGGCTACAGTCCCGATGGGGAGTTCGCCTATCGCATGGGCAACGCCCTCACCCTCGATCCTAAACACGAGTACCTGAAGACCCAGGGGCATGGGCTCTCCCAGTGGGGCATCATGGTGCCTTTGCTCTCCCAGCCGTTGATACTGCTGGGAGAGCCGCTGATGAAGATCGTGCCCCAGAAGGACCACGCGACCGTCGACGGTCGAGACTATGTGCTGGGAATCTTCCAGGATAAAGGTCTTCTCAAGGACGGACCCACGGTGGGGCCGAAGGGGCCGGGAGTTGAAGACAGCTACGTGCGCACCAACCTGAAGGTCGGACCGGCCACCTCCCTCACGATGATCTCCTTCCTGTCCCTTTCCGAGGACGTCCCACAGAACACCACCGTGGCGGAGATCACCCTCACGGATTCATCCGGCCAGAACTTGGTGTTACCCATTCGCGCCGGCGTGGAAACCGCGGAGTGGAACAGAGGCAAGTCCGATAAAGAGGTGAAGCACGCGGAGGCGCGGGTCGCCTCCATCTGGGCAGGAAATACCAGCGGCCGCAACTACTTCGCGGAGTTCCCGTTCGGCCGCACCCTCCAGATAACCGGCTTCAGCGTGCACTATCTGCTTCCCGAAGGACAGCTGTACATCCGCGCCCTGGGGCTTATAAACAAGCAGACCGGCAGCTTCGAGCAGATTCGAGACGATGGTCGCTTCTGGTCGGTGAGGCAGAACAACGAGTTCTTCGCCAGGATGCTCTTCTCGTTCTTCAACGCCTTCACTACGGCCATAGGCTGTGCCCTGCTCTTCGCATTGGTGCGCATGTTCGGGTACAGCCAACTGGTCTCCATCGCCTCGACACTTATCTACGGCTTGGCCACCCTGGCGTGGCCCTACGCCAAGTACGACTTCTCTGAGCCCACCCTGGTGATGTTCGTCCTCACAACCATCTACCTGATCTTCCGCTGGGGACAGGACCGCAGGGACAAATGGATGCTGCTGGCCGGGATCTCCGCATTCGCCTCCGTGGCCACCAAGTACTTCGCTGGCGTTTTGGTGCCCTTCCTGCTGCTGGAAGCGGTCCTGCTCCATTGGGAGAAGCACCCTTCTCTGAAAGAGCTACGTATGCTCATCAAGCCGGTGGCGCTGTTCTGCTCCCCGTTTGTCGTGGTCGCCGCGCCGGCCGTCTGGTATCTGGGCCACCGATACGGCTATTCTCCTTCCATTCTGGATGCATGGGCAGGGGCACAACGAGGCTGGCTGTCTCTACCCATGAACATAGGGCTATGGGGGCTCCTGTTCAGCCCGGGTCGGAGTTTCTTCCTCTACTCGCCACCCACGGTATTGGCGCTCTTCTCCTTCGTGCCCTTCGTGCGCAGACACGGCCTCAAGACCGTCGGGATAGTGTCCATCATCCTCATCTACTTCCTGATATACAGTAAGAAGCCTGCCTGGCACGGCGGCGCCGGCTGGGGGCCGAGGTATCAGGTCCTGGTCATTCCACTTGTGATCCTGCTCATTGCACCGCTCATCGAGAAGGCGATTCATCAACGGCATCGCCTGGCCCGCTACGCCCTCGTGGCCACCTTCGTTATCGGGGTGGCTTTCCAACTGCTCGCCGTGACCATCTATTTTGAGAACTACCTGGGGGTGTTTCGATACCAGATAGTCAACCAGATGCCGGATCAGGGTGCCAAGTACGGCGGCGCCGATTACTATCCCTACTCGTCAGGGTTGGACGAGGGCAACGCGATCACAGCCACCATCATGGCCTGGCCATTCAGTCCGATCCTGGCTCACGCCTGGCTCCTGACCGGCGACTTGCTGTCCATCGGTCCGTCCTGGGTACAACCCCTCAAGGACAGGCTGCTCGTCTCTCCACCCTGGAAGCTGTTCTGGGGCATCGACATATTGCCAGCGCACCCGGAGTACGGGTTGGCGGGATTCGATTTCTGGTCGATGCAGCTTCGGACCAACTTCCCGTCCAGCTTCTCTCTGCTGGCTATCGTGGCAGCGATAATTCTGGTGCTGGAGACGGCTATCGTGACGACCGGCACCAGGATAACCTCCCTGTTCTTCGCCCAGTCAAAGCACCAGCGGGGAGCAGTGCGGACCTGGATGGCCTTTTCTGTTCTGGTCCTGCTGTTGTTCAATGGCATCCATTTTCTCATTTAGGCTGGGGCAGATACGCCGCGCGGCTGCCCCCATTGCCCTTCGGACAACGCGGCAGCAGGATCTGGCTGCGTGCCTGCTGTTGGGGCTGCTGGTACTGGTCTTCCCGTGGCAGCTCTCCCTGCTCGGATACCTTCCCAGCTCCATTGACTTCATGCTCCAGTATTATCCTAATCTGGCTTTCCTGGGGCAGAGTCTCAGATCCGGCCAGATACCGCTATGGAACCCTCACGTGTTTGCGGGAACCCCCTACCTCGCGGATCCCCAGTCGGCGGTGCTCTACCTGCCCAACTGGCCGTTCCTTCTCCTGTTGAACACCGCCGACGCGGCGCGAGCCATCGTTCTGGCCCACTACGCCCTTGCGTCCATAGCAACTTATCTGTATATGAGGGCTATCCGCCTCACACCGGCCCCTGCCCTGGTCGGCGCCATCCTATTCGGGATCAGCGAGTACACCATCACCCAGGTGGCAGGGATCCCTCTATTGATCAATCTGGCCTGGATCCCGGTGGTGTTGCTGCTGGTTGAGCATGCCCTCCAGAAGCGAGACTTCGGATACGCGTTGGGTGCGGCCGTTGCGATGGTGCTTCAGCTGTTCAACGGATGGCTCGACGGGTTATACATAACGGCCTTCGCACTGCTGGCCACCTTCCTGTGGCATGTCATCACAGATGCCATCGAGTCGCGAAGCTGGCGGCGCGCCCTCCAAGCCACTGGCCTCATGGCCCTGATGAGCATCACGTGGGCGGCTCTGGGATCGGTCCTGTTGCTGCCGGCCTTCGAGTTCGCCACACGGTCCAACTATCTGATGGATCGGGGGCTGGAGCAGGCCGGTGGAGAGGGCAACGTGACGGTGCTGGCGATCCTCGGAATCGGGGGTAGCGAGGGGCACGGGGCATACCTGGGAGTAACCGCTCTGCTATTGGTGCTGCTCGGCAGCCTCCACGGACGCGATCGAAAGCGACTCTGGCTCTACCTGCCGCTGGGACTTTTCGCCCTCTTGACGGCCTTCGGCACCAAGGCACCCCTCTACGCCCTCCTGTACCAGTGGTTGCCCGCATTCAAGGCCTTCCACACACCCGGCAGGTTCATGGTTCTTTATCTCTTCTCCGTCTCAGTGCTGGCGGCAATGGGAGCCGACGTCCTCCTGAAAGGGGTGCAGAGGCGCCATCTACTAACCGTCGCCGGCGTGGCCCTGTTCCTGCTGGCTCCCTTCTACTACACCATGTCCAGGATGTTCGGGCCCGATGCTTTCGGACAACTATTGAACAACCTGATCAATTGGTCCGCGGGACCCTATCTACCCGCGGGGGTTGCCCAACACATCTTCTTCTCCGGCATCGCAGCCATTCTGCTCTGCGTGGCGCTGCTGTTTTCCAAGCTTCTGTCGGGAACGCGGGCCTACGGGGCGGTGCTGCTGCTGGTAGTTGCCGACCTGTTCCTGTTTCGAGGGCTTGGTTCCCACTACTTCGCCGAACCATCGCAACTATTCAAGGCAACCACGCCACTATCTCAGATGACCGACTCGAACGATAGCCAGCAACAGTATCGAGTCATGGGTTACGCCAGGAACGGCACCATGCACTTCCTGTCGGACTTCCCCAGCAACCTGGTCGCGGCCCTGGAACCTCCCAACCTGTCCATGGTCTATGGGACAGAGGATGTGCAGGGCTACAACCCCCTGCAACTACGCCGTTACGCCGACTACATCAGCGCTATCAATGGTGGCCCCCAAGACTACCATTGGGCTCTGGTCTACAACTTCCAATCGAAACTGCTGGACCTGCTGAACCTGCGCTACGTGACGCTCAGAGGTGACGCCTCGAGAATGAGCAACGTCACCATCGCCACGGGTCTGAACCTGGAAAGCACGGGCCAATCGCTCTCGGTGCAGCCAAAGCCCATTCTGGCGACTGGGATTCAGGTCTACTCCTATCTGGGCAACTCCGTGGATATGAAAACCGGACAGGTGGCCGCACGCTTGCTGATAACTGACAGCGCCGGAAAGAAATGGAGCTTCGACCTGCGAGCGGGGATCGAGACCGCGGAGTGGGCCTACGATCGACCCGACGTCCGGAGCCGCGTGCAGCACCAGCGGGCCAAGATAGCCATGACCTGGGACTTGCCATCGCCCGTCCACACCTACGTTGCTGACATTACCTTCCCACAGCCGATCTCCATCCAGCAGGTAACTCTGCAGCGCGTACAGCCCGATATTTTCATAGTGGTTCCTGAAATCGCGGCCGTGCCGGCACAGCCCATCGATCGCTATCAATTGGTGAGCGAGTCCAATGGAACCATGCTGTTCCGCAACAACCTGGCGCTCCCGCGAGCCCTGCTGGTACCCCGAGCCGAGGTGATCCAAGACCCCAAAGAGGTCCTGGACAAGCTCCAGCAGGACGGCTTCGACCCTCGGCAGGAGGTGATACTGGAGGGGCCCGGCTTGCCTGGGGATCAGGGGTCAGGTGACGATGTTGGGGATGTCGTGGAGACCTCTCACAGCAACAACGATCTTCGTCTGCAGCTACACGCCAACTCGTATGGATTCCTACTGGTGAATGAGCTATCATACCCCGGCTGGAACGCCTACTTGGACGGCCAGCGAACCAGGGTGTGGCGTGGCAACTACCTGTTCAGGGCCATCGAGATCTCGCCTGGAGAACACGAGGTCGAATTCCGCTTCGAGCCTGACACGGTGAAGTTGGGGCTCGCGCTCTCTCTACCTACCCTGGCTCTCCTCGTGGCGGCCGCAGTGTTTCGTCTCAAGAGCCGACTGCATCAGAAGG
>DAHXJB010000060.1:0-3044 GCA_027372455.1 Chloroflexota bacterium
GAGCGCCGGAATCGCCCCCGATGGCACGAATGAGGGGGTGGTTAGCCATGAGACTGGCATTCGCCTGTAAATCCTGGTACATGGCGAGTTTCAAGAAGGAAAAGCACGCCAAGTAAGCATCCTGGACCACACGCCAGGAACGCTGCGGCCGGATCGTTCCGGCTATCTGCTTCAGCAACTGTGCAAGGTCGAGATCACCGCCGTTTCCCTCAACGTTGGGCAACTCAATGCCGAAGTCCCTCCTCAGCCGCTCGACTAGGGTAGGGTTGAGAACGATCTCTTCGTCCTCAAGCATTGATAGCTGGAAGGGATCCAGAGCGGTGTCTCTTTGTAGAGTCACTGGAACCAACAGCAGGGGTGATCGGAGTGTGTCCGGGCTGTTCTCGAACTCCTTCCACTCGAGCAAACCGAAGGCAACGTACATTGTGTTCACGCCCTGCTCTTCCATAGAGCCACGCGCCCGTAGTCTGAGACGATACAGAACGGCTTTGTGCTTGCGCGGATCTCCATCCGGCCGCACTTCGCCTGGTCGCAAAGGCACTCTCGCGAATCCTGGAATGGATGGAGAGAGTTCAGTACCGACCGGTGTTTGCTCCATGGTCGCGCCAGATGGTGCAGGGAAATCTACTAACTCGGGATCAGATTCGTCCTCTGGGGACAAAGGGAAGGTGAGTGTTTCCTCTTGGTTGACGAGTTGATCGAAGAGAGTAAGAAAGTGGGGCTCGACTAGGTGGAGAGTACTGGTCTTTGGTGCCCGGAAGTTGATCAGAGAATTCCGTGAAGTCAGGTCCAGCAGACGCCGTCGCCATTGGTCGATTCGCCCCAGAACATCAGGATCCTGAGGAGACTGAGCTGCTTGCACTTCTTGACTCCACTAAGACTGGGATGGGAAAGAGCGACGCACCGCCAGGTACTTCTATATGATAGTCGTTGCCTCCACGTATGTCTAATGACAATTTGCTTGACAAACTCTCGCACAACGACTACAGTCATACTGTCCCGTGTGGGACGAAATCGCTACCCCCCCAGTCGCTTAGCGGCTGGGCGCGAGGCCGCCTTCGGGCGGCCTCTGCTTTTCTGGAGCCCCCTTGGAGAAGACCGCTCATCGGCCGAAGACCAACGTCTACATCGACGGCTTCAACCTGTACTATCGGGCCTTGAGGGGCACACCCTACAAGTGGCTCGACCTGAGCAGGTTGTGCGGACTCGCCCTCCCCAAGAACGAGATCCACCGTATCCGCTACTTCACTGCCTTGGTGAAGCCACGGGCCGGCGACCCGTCACAGTTGGAGAGGCAGCAGGTCTACCTCCGCGCTCTGAAGACGATCCCGAACCTGACCGTCCACCGGGGGCACTTCCTCGAGTCTGTGGTTTCGATGCGCCTCGCCAATCCCCCGACCGAGGGCTCCCCCTACGTAAGGTGCTGAAGAGCGAAGAGAAGGGTTCGGACGTGAACATCGCCACCTATCTGCTCGTCGACGCCTTCGACAAGGACTTCGAGACCGCTGTGGTCGTGTCCAACGACTCCGACCTGGAGGAGCCGATACGGATGGTGCGTGAGAAGTTCGACCTTCCCGTAGGTCTCCTGAACCCCAGCGAGAAGCCCAGCCAGGCCCTTCTCAAAGTCGTGGCGTTCTACAAGGAGATCAGAAAGGGCCTGCTAGAGGCTAGCCAGTTCCCCAATGAGATCGAATACCGCGGCCGTCGCATCGTGAAACCGGCAAGATGGTGAGGGTGGCCCAGGACGAACGACTAAAGTCGTTACTACAGAGCAGCACTACGGCAGCCCGGTCGGCAGCCCCTGCCGCGACCTCCCCAGCTCGGTCAACTCCGCCCACAGCTCCTGCGGTATGGGATGAGTGGCCAGCTCCAGGGTCTGCCGGATGCGCTCGGGTCGCGTCATGCCCACCACCGTGGAGGTGATCCGTGGGTCGCGCAGGGAGAACTGCAGCGCCGCCGCGGCCAGCGGGACGCCATAGCGGTCGCAGGTGGACTGTATCCCGCGAACCCGCTCCACCAGGAGGGGCGAGGCCTCCCGATACCGGAACCGGGCGAAGGCATCGGGCCCCTTGGCCAGTATCCCGCTTCCGTAGGGTGCGGCGTTGAACAGCGCGATCCCCCGCGCCTGACACAGCTCCAGCAGCGGCTCCGCCTCGCGGTCCAGCAGGTTGAAGCGGCTGTGGTTCATCACCACCTCCATCACACCGAGCTCCACGAATCGAGCGATGATGCCGATATCCCCGGCGCCGACGCCCAGATGCTGGATGACCCCCTCCTCCTTCAACCGCACCAGGGTCTCCAGCGCCCCGCCCTTGCGGGTAACCTCTTCGAAGGTGGTTGTCTCGGGATCGTGGAGGAGGCACAGCTGGAGCCTGTCCAGCCCCAGGAGGCGGAGGCTGCGCTCCACGCTTCGGCGCATCTGGTCCCCACTCCAGTCGCCGGTTCGGGGGTCACGATCGGCCTTTGTCTCCAGCACCATCCCTTCCGGCAGCCCACCCCGCTCACGCAGCACCGCGCCGATGCGCCGCTCCGACGTCCCGTTGCCGTAGATGGCGGCGGTGTCGATGAAGTTGAAGGGACCGTCCAGCCAGGCCCGGACGGTGTCCAGGGCCCTCTCCTCCGGGACGGTGTAGCTGAAATCGTCGGCCATATCTCCCAAAGGCGCGGTACCCACGCCTATAGCTGTCACACGGAGGCCCGTCTTCCCCACGGGCCGCTTCTCCAAAACGCTGCCGATGCCATCCACGGACATGACTGCCTCCCAGAAGGAAACAGGAGATCGGGCTCCGTTGCCTCCTTCACTCGATGCCATAGAACCGCCTTGCGTTCTCCCCCAGGACCATCCCCCTCTCCGACTCACTGAGCCCCGACAGGCACTCTTGCAGGGCGTCAAAGACCCGGCTGTAGGAACTCGCCAGCAGGCAAACCGGCCAGTCGCTTCCGTACATCACCCGGTCCACCCCGAACAGCTCCAGGGTCCTCTCCACATAGGGCTTGAGATCCGCCGGCTTCCAGCGGCCCCAGTCCGCCTCGGTGACCATCCC
>DAHXJB010000436.1:0-4872 GCA_027372455.1 Chloroflexota bacterium
GCCATGGCCCAACGGGTAGCGATGGTAGCGCTGCCGATGTGGGGCAAAGTCACCACGTTTTCCATCTTCAGCAACGGGTTTTCGGGATCCACCGGCTCCTTCTCGAAGACGTCCAGCCCAGCACCGGCGATCTTCCCCTCACGAAGAGCATCGATCAGGGCTCGCTCGTTCATAATGGGCCCCCTGGCGGCATTGATCAGGTAGGCCGTGGGCTTCATCAGGGCAAACTGGGCATCGCCCATCATCCCCTTCGTTTCGGGGAGCAGGGGCACGTGGAGCGAGACGAAATCCGATTCCCGTAGCAATGTGTCCAGGTCCACGAACTGATAACCGAACTTCTTCTCCAGATCCTCTCGACGAACGAAGTCGAAATAGAGCACCTTCATGTGGAAACCCAGGCCTCGCTCGGCCACCGCCGCCCCGATCCTCCCGAGCCCAACTATACCCAGGGTGGCATGGTGAACATCCCGCCCCAGCAGGTTGCCCGAATCCACCCCTTTGCCCCATCTGCCGGCTCTGGTTAGCCTTTCCGCCTCACCGACCCGCCGCGCCACCGTCAGCATCAGAGTGAAGGCCAGATCGGCCGTGGTGTCGGTGAGGACATCCGGGGTATGGGTTACCAGAATGCCCCGTTGGGTCGCGGCTGCCACGTCCACGTGGTCAAATCCCACCGAGGAAGTGGCTATGACCCGCAGCCGCGGGGACTTGTCCATGAGGCTCGCCGGGAACTGCAGGTAGCCCACCAGCCCCTCCGCATCGGCCAACTCTTTCTCGGCCACCTCAACAGGGCAACGCCCAATCCCCGTCCATTGGCTGACCTTGCACAGCTCGGCCAACTGAGCGTGAATCCGATCGTCGATGGGGGCGGTAACGAAGACCTTCGGTTTCGACATCGAGTATTCCTTTCTAATCCCACTTTGGATGAAGAGGCGTGGATACCGAGCGTAGCTCCGGCGAGCATCGCACCCTCTTCGTGCAGCAGAAGAAGGATACGACTTTTGCCGAGACATGGCGAGTGCCGACAGTAGGTGCGAAAGGAGACGCGAGTATCATCCTCCGGCATGAAGAGGCTCATCTTGAACCCCTGCATGCCGGAGGGCTGACCGGCTGCCAAACGGCTTTTCCTTGTCGATGTCTGCTCGTCCCCGCGGCTGATGCAAACCGGATCGAGGGAAGACCAATCAGGAGCGAGGCGCCACGGCCACCACCGACATTCCCAGCTTCTGCTCCAATTCCTGGAGGCTCTGCAACTCCTTCGCATCCAGTTGGGCCGGCTCCACCTGCCCCGGTTCGTAGGCCAGCAGCAGCTTCCCGCCCATGGTAGCCTCGGACTGCTTTAGCAACCTCTCCTCCTCCTGGCTCAGGTGGCTCAGACTCCAGACCTTCGCGGCCATCTCCAACCTCCTTCTTTGAATGGGTAACCGGCAGCACTATGATCTGAACTGGGCGCAAGTTCTGTACCGGAAGGAGAAGGTCCACCTCCGTCTCAGATCACGTCCTCTCTGGTGATTCCCGGAACAGTCAGTACGAAATCGGCCCCGTAGGCAGTGGATGGTGTCTGGAAGCCGGGAGAGAGCTCTCCCGCAAGCACCCGCTCCATGGCCGACATGGCCGCCAGGGCAGTCAGGTCGTAGACTTCGGGTCCGCGCAGCATCGACACCACACGCCTCCCAAAGTTGTCCCTGGCCTCTCCCCAGAGCCGGCTCTCACCCATAACGCGCTCTTCCTCCGAGGGTCCCGACGGGAGCGCCTCGATGAGCCATCCCAACAGATACTGAGCCACCGACGATCGCACAAGCCCCCCGAGTCGGCCCGACGCGGTCAGCCCCGCACGAAGCAGGGTCGGCAGGGCAGCGAAGACCTCGATATTCGGGATACCGGTGCTGCGGAAGGCTGTGATGAGATCCCCGGCGGGGATGCAAACTGTCTCGACCTCCCCACCTCCGAGATCTACCGTGCGGCGCTTGGCACCCCAGGGGACCTCGGTCAGCACGCCATTCTGGCGTGCCAGGGCGCCTCGCCGGATAACCTCCAGCGCCGTGTTCGCGGTCCCCTTGGATGGCTGGCCCACTGCCTGGAACGCCAGGGAGAGGCGGGTTGCGGACGGCAACCGCGCCTTCAGGCGGGCAGCCAGGCAGTCAGATGGAA
Organism: Chloroflexota bacterium; assembly: GCA_027372455.1. GTDB lineage: Bacteria > Chloroflexota > UBA6077 > UBA6077 > UBA6077 > JAJYNT01. Next base: position 2,149 of record DAHXJB010000436.1, read on the forward strand.
CGACGCTGTAGCCCACCCCCGGGAGCAACATGACCCCGGCCGTCCGAGCCCTGGCATCAAGGCCATGAAGCCCCTCGAAAACAACCGGCTCCCCGGTGATGTCCAGGTAGTGGGTCCTGGTACGAAGGCAACTATCCACCATCGCCTGGTAGGTATGGGAAAACGGACCGGCGCAATGTAACACCGCCGACAGATCGCTGAGCGCGGCATCCACCACGGGAGAGTCAAGCAGGGAAAACGCCCTGTAGGTGAGACCCAGCCTCTCGCTCTGCACGTACAGCTTGAGACGATCGCGGCCGGCCAGGATCGGTCGAAGGCCGCGACGCAAGGCCTCTCCGACAATCAGCTCGCCTGTATATCCATAAGAGCCGTAGACCAGGAAGCCAGATGCCATCTCCCGTCCCTTCTATCACCAACCGTACCAGCAGAGACAGGGCCCAGCGTGTCTCAAAGTGTATGAGATCAGTCGAAATAGTGGCATGTCCGTTGCTAATGAACTGCACATCGATCGATCCTGTCCCCAATCGATGGGATGCCAAACTGGAGAAAGAGATGCGATCCCTCGTCCTCGCCGTTGTCCTCGCCATCGGCATCTTCGCCAACCTCACAGGCTCAGTTCTCGCCCAAACCACCCCTCAGTTTAGAACGGGTTTCGCGGTGCTCGCGGGACTTATACCTGACGTCGTAGGCCAGCCTGTCGCCGATGAGCAGTTCAATCCGCAAACCGGCCAATCAGTCCAGCCGACCACCAGAGGCTTGATGGTCTGGAGGAAGGGTGACCACGCAACCGCCTTTACCAACGGGTCCACCACCTGGCTATTGGGCCCCGGGGGACTGCAGCAGCGCCCCAATGGAATGCTCTTCGCATGGGAGCGACCGGTGATCCTCAATGCGGCACAAATGCCGGACGCAGATCCCAATACCATGCGGGACAGTGCTCTTCAGCAGTTGAGAGCTGTGCCCGAAGGCGCCCCGCTGGTAAGCAGCGCAACTCGGAACGAGATCTTGATTGAGGTCGAGCGGCTGCCACACGGGGTGCTGGGGGCCTTCATTCCGGAGGAGAAGCTGGTGATCCTCGCTTCGCAACTGCAATCAGCCCCAGCCAAGACCCCTGCAGACGTGTTGGCTCACGAGCTGCAGCACGCCTCCGACCTGGCTACCATGGGGGAGCCGCAAACCCCAGCCCAGTGCTACAATTTCGAGAAACGAGCCTTCTTCAAGCAGGCTGAGGTGTGGCGAGAGCTTTGGGGAGGGCAGCTACCGCCCGCCAACAACCCCTACTACGCCGAGTTCAACGACATCGCGACCACCGTCGCCACGAACCCCGACGCCTTCGCGGCTCAATTGGTCCAGCGATACCACTCGGAGTGCGGCGCTCTGCCTTAGAAAAGGGGATCTTGTGGGTAGAAATCCTCATCGGAAACTGAGTGCGATTGCCATTCTGCTGCTTGCGATCATCATAGCGCTCGCATGGGCGGCGGAAGCTCAAACCGTCACGGGCAGTATCCAGGTGGGCAGCTCTCCGTCGGGCATCGACGTGAACCCCACCACCAACCGAGTCTACGTGGCGAACCAACGTAGCAATACCCTGTCGGTGATCGATGGGGGAAACCGCAGAGTGGTGGCAACCCTGAGCATCGGTTCCGGACCAACGGCGGTCTCAGTAAACCCGGCCCGCAACCGGGTCTATGTGGCCAACGGCTTCAGCAACAACGTCTCGGTGATCGACAGCAACATCAATGTGGTCACGGCAACTGTCCCTGTAGGCGCGCAGCCCACCAGGCTCTCCATGAACCCCAACACCAACCGAATATATGTAACCAACTTCCGGGGCGACTCGGTCTCGGTGATCGATGGGAACAGCGACACCGTCGCGGCGACCATTCCGGTGGGTTTCCGTCCAACGGCGGTGGTGGTGGACCCCACGACAAACAGGGTCTACGTGGCAAACACCAACAGCAACAGCGTATCGGTGATCGATGGAAACAGCAACTCCGTGGTGGCTACCATTCCGGTCGGCACGAGTCCACAGGCACTGGCCATGGGCTCGGCCAGGAACAAACTCTACGTTGCCAACAACGGCGGAGACAACGTCTCCGTCATAGATGAGAACAGCAACAGCGTCGTGGCAACCATCCCCACGGGCAAGCAGCCACTGTCGTTGGCGACCATCCCCATGGCCAACCGGATCTTCGTGGCCAACTCTAACAGCAACGACCTATCGGTTATCGACGGCACCAACGACAGCGTGGTCAGCACCGTTCCCGTGGGCACGGGACCCACCTATCTGGTCGCGAATCCTGCAGCGAGCCGGGTGTACGTGGCCAACGAACTGAGTGGCAACGTCTCCATAGTGACCGAGGGGGGCCAGGTGGTCGCCACCGTCGCCGTCGGGTCCCACCCCGCACATTTGGCGGTGAACCCCACCACCAGCCAGGTGTACGTGTCGAATAGCGACAGTGACAGCGTGTCTGTGATCCAGGACACAGGGCCCAATGGCACCCCTGCTTCTGCCGGCGAGACAGCTTACGGGTCGGGTTCGTCGATCGGGCTTGTGGCCATGTCCGGACTCGCGCTGCTGGGGCTGGCGGGCATGGGCTACCTGGCTTATCGAGTGCACATCCGATGAGGTTGTTATTCCACTGTCATGAGTCGACTGAAATAACCCCCCGACGGGGTGCAGACACCGCAACATCTGGGACTGGCTCTATGCCCGCGAGCCCG
>DAHXJB010000445.1:0-2805 GCA_027372455.1 Chloroflexota bacterium
TCACAAACTTCGGAACGTGAGCAAAGCTGTCCGTGGTGAAGAAGGGATGAGCCGCGAGGAGAAGCGCAAAAGGCGGGCGGACGTGCTAGCTGACGCGTCAGGAGTGTACCGAGGACAAGGTGAAGAAGAGATCAGGGAGAAATTGGCCACGTTCAAGCTGAAATGGCAGGAAGCAGAGCCAGCGGCGGTGGCAACGCTGGAGAGGGACTTCGATATGACGCTGTCGTATCTCAAGGTGCTGGAGATAGCTAAGGCCGCTGGCAAGACTTGGAGAGTGGAGGATCTCAGAGCCACAAGTGCTCTCGAGCGAGTGCAACGCCATTTCAGACAAAAGGTCCGCCAGGTAGTGATATTCCATTCGGAGAAAGGAATTGCAGCCGGGATACAACTGGTGATCAGCCATCGCCAACTGGCCGAGACGCCGAGTGAACCCTGGACGCTATTACTGGAGGAGGCTCTACTTGCGGCCTAGCTGCCAAGCCAACGACTTTTCTGCAATGCGTGTCCTGGAAGTCCACGATGACTCGCCGGTGGAAGTCCGGCCAAAGGAGGTACCAAGACCCTTTGTAGCAGCCCGCCGACGTTCGGGGAGACCCGGGCGTTGAAGCGCGGGGTCAAGCTCTCGAAAGGAGAGTGCAAACCGCCGGTCCGCAGCATGAAGCGAAGCCTGCCGCGTCGAGAAAAGTCCCCCGCAAGGGGTCAACAGGGAGCCGAGCCTGGATTGCAGAGGCGAAGGCCATGGAAGGTGTGAAGAGCTTGGAAGTGCAGCGCCGAGGAACCCTGCGGCGTAGAGGGCGTGGAACGGCGGGACAGCCATCGTGGGAACAGGAGAGACCCGTCTCCGCCCCAGCGGTGAGACCTTCGGGGTGCCAACCTGGGGGTGGACTGGGAGCGACGAACCCTATAAGCGGAGCACCCGTGAAGTTGGGGAGAGCGGAGCGGGAGTCGGAGCGGTCCATAGTACTGGTGAAGCCGAGGCAGGATAACCTGGGCAGAGGGAAGGGGCCGCACTTGGTCCGTGTGTCTGAAGGGGGTAAAGGCTGGTGAATGCCGATAAGGCTAATGACACCGAAGACGCTGCACGAAAACTCCAGAGGGCACTGTATCGAGCCGCGAAGGCGAGTGGGACGCGGCGGTTCCATGCGCTCTACGACAAGGTGTACCGAGAGGACATCCTGGAGAGGGCGTGGCGGGAAGTGAAGGCCAACGCTGGGGCAGCGGGCATTGATGGCGCGACGATCCAGACGATTGAGCAGGAAGGGGTCGAGGGGTTCTTGGCGAAGCTGGCGGAAGAGCTACAGGAGGGAAGGTACCGGCCGCAACCGGTGCGGCGGGTATACATCCCGAAGGCAGACGGGCGCCAGCGGCCGCTGGGGATACCGACAGTTCGGGACCGGGTGGTCCAGGCCGCCGCAAAGGTGGTGCTGGAACCGATCTTCGAGGCAGATTTCCGGAACAGCTCCTACGGGTTTCGGCCGAAGCGGAGCGCGCACCAGGCGATGGAGCAGCTCCGCGTAGGGGTGAACCGTGGGCAAGGCTGGGTGGTGGACGCGGACATCGAAGCGTTCTTCGACCGGATAGACCACAGAGTGCTGATGAGTCTGCTGGAAAAGCGGATCAGTGACCGACGAATGCTGAAGCTGCTGAGGCAAATGCTTCAGGCGGGCGTGCTGGAAGGAGGGGTGCTGACCCCAACTGACCAGGGCGTACCCCAGGGAGGCGTGATCTCGCCGCTGTTAGCGAACGTGGCGCTGAACGAACTGGATAGGTTCTGGGAAGGCCAATGTTGCTATCTGGGCCGGTTGATCCGATACGCTGACGACTTCGTGATCCTGTGCAGGAAGGAGTCAGACGCCCGGGAAGCCCTAATGCGGGTGGGCGAGGTACTCGCCGACCTGGGACTGACGCTGCATCCCGTCAAGACCCGGGTGGTGAACCTAGGGGACAGGCGGGAAGGTATCGACTTCCTGGGTTTTCACTGTCGCAAGATGGAGTCCTGGCGGTATCGAGGGAAGTGGTACCTGCAGAAGTGGCCGAGTCGACGGGCGATGCGAGTGGTACGGGAACGTATCAAGACGATTACCGCGCCAAGGCATCGGTTGCCGGAAACAGTGAGGCTAATCGTGGACGAAGTGAACCGCGTGCTGCGAGGCTGGGGAGCCTACTTTCGGGTAGGCAACTCTAGCGACAAGTTCGCGCAGGTGGATAACTACGTGCGGGAGAGGCTGGGGCTGTTTCTGCGCAAGAAGGCGGGTCGGTCTGGGAGAGGTTGGACGAACCACCCTCTGGAATTCTACAAGCAGCTCGGGGTGTATCAACTGGCAGGAACCGTCACGTGGCACAAGGCAGGGCCGACAGCGGCGCGGTGAAGGATCTCGGAAAGCCGGATGAGGGAAAACTTCATGTCCGGTTTGATGAGGGGAGGCTGGAAACGGGGCTCGGTCTCGGGACCGCAGCGCCTGCGATGATGTGCGTGGACAGCGCCGGACACCACGAGCTACCGCGCCAGTCTCCTACTCTACCCTGCGAACGCTACCGCCGCGCACTCGCTCTTGCACTGAGAACAGTGCCTTGCATTCGTGCTCGGTGCCGGGTCCTATGTTAGTGCACCTTGGCAGCTTGCGAGAACTCCCGGATCATCCCGCGTTCGATCCAGTACAACTAGAGGTCCGATGCGTCAGTCGAAATCGACGCTCACGGCCCAAAACCGCGTCGCCCGCTGCACAACAGTAATGGATGGCCATCGGCGGCCAGACTAGAAAATGTATCTTAGCAGGCGAAGTGTGCGAAAATGCAAGCCTCAGG
>DAHXJB010000448.1:0-13100 GCA_027372455.1 Chloroflexota bacterium
ATTGAGCGTATGCTGGTTCGGTACCTGCAGGGGCTGCTCACTAAAGAAGAGCTGGACAGCTACCTCGAGCTGCAGCGCCGCCGGAACGAGTTGCGAGAAAAGGCGATTGAGGCGGGTCGTCTGCCGGGCAGGTCCCTAGAAGAGAAGTAGTACAAGGCGAGAGCGGGCGTCTTTCGCTGGCACGCTCTTTGCGAATCGCAGTTTGCGCCACGAGGTGGATGTTCCCTAACTGTACCGACCTGATGGTCGTGCGACTAAACGGTCGCCAAAGTGTGATCTTCCACCGATCGGCATGGAAAAAGGAAAGGAGAAAGTGGATGCCAGAAGAGATCAAGGCGAAGCCTCTAGCCCAGGAACTGTTCCAGTTAGATGGGATCTCCAAGCGCCAGATTGAGGAGCATTATACCCTGTATCAGGGATACGTGAACAAGACGAACGAGATTCGGTCGAAGCTGGAAAGTGTGGATCGGTCCAAGGCCAATCAGACCTTCAGCGACTTGCGGGAGTTGAAGGTGGAGCTGAGTTTTGCCTGGAATGGGGTCAAACTGCACGAGCTCTACTTCGAGAACCTGGGTGGCAGGGGTGGCCAGCCTAATGGCAAGCTGCTCCAGGCCCTGGAGAGCAACTTCGGCTCATTCGACAAGTACGTTGAGGACTTGAAGGCTTCCGGGATATCTGCTAGAGGGTGGGTTGTCACTGCCCTCGACGAGGACGGCAAGCTTTACAACTACGTCGCCGATGCCCACAACATGTACGGCATCTGGAAGGCGATACCGCTTCTGGTGCTCGACACCTACGAGCATGCTTACGTTATTGACTATGGCGTGAAGCGTCCCCCATACATAGATGCCTTTCTGAAGAACTTGAACTGGCAGGTGGTTGCCGAGAGGCTTGATAAAGCCGCCTTGTAACCCTCCACGGCCGGAGGGATCTTTGGATAGATCCCTCCGGCCTTCCCCCCTTGTTCGATGCGGCGCCCTGGGCATCCCCTGCCCGTCCTGCGCTCCAGGGGCTCTAATCCACGGTTGCTCGCGGCCTAGCGGCCTGCAACCGCAGTTGACTTAGGGCAGATCCTCTGATACCATTCATTTGGTCAGTGGTTGTTGCCCCGGGCAAGTAGCTCAGATGGTTAGAGCGCCACGTTGACATCGTGGAGGTCGTAGGTTCGATTCCTATCTTGCCCACCAGCTACCTGGGCTATTGAACGCCGCCATTCGTCGATGGCGGCTCTTTCTTTGCGCTCGTGGTTTGCCATGAGCGTGAAATCTCCTATATAATCGGCCCAGCCGATCACCATGGATTGATAGCCAGGTTCTCCAGGTTTGTCACCGCGTCGACTCCGATGCCGGTGCCTGTTTGTTATTGTGCGCTTCGATCTGGTGGGTCGACTTTGACCCGAGGATGGGGTCGCTGCTTTGTTCGGGGGAGGTCGACAATGAAGGTTGGCATCATCAACGTCACGGGGTATGCCGGAGCAGAGCTGGCGCGGATCCTGGCGCGCCATCCCGAGGTCCAACTGACGGAGGTGACGGGCCGAAGCGCCGCCGGACAGCCCCTGGCCTCGGTTTTCCCCCATCTCGCCCCTCTCGGACTCACCATCCAGGCGGAGCTGGAGAACGTGGATTTCGCCTTCTCGGCCCTGCCTCATCACGCCTCGGCGGAGGTGCTCCCTCCACTGGTACGTGATGGTCTGCGGGTCGTGGATATCTCTGGCGATTTTCGCCTGAAGGACCCTGAGGTTTATCGTCGCTATTACGGTATCGTCCACCCCGCCCCGGAAATGCTGGATGTGGCCGTATACGGCCTGCCGGAGCTTCATGGTCCCGAAATCCGTGAAGCGCGCCTCGTTGGCAACCCAGGCTGCTACCCGACCAGCGCCATCCTGGGGCTCGCCCCGCTGGTCGCGCACGCCGAGAGGGATCTCATCGTGGATTCTAAGTCCGGTATCTCAGGTGCAGGCCGGACCATGAAGCTAAACGTGAACCACTTCTGCGAGGTCAACGAGAGCGTGATGGCCTATGGGCTGGAGGGGCACCGGCACCAGCCGGAGATCGCCCAGGAGCTGGACGAGGCCCTCTTCCGGGCGGCCTCGGAGCGTGGGGTGGATGTGCTCTTTACCCCTCACATCGTCCCCATGACTCGCGGCATCCTGAGCACCGGCTACGCCAGGCTGCGAGAAGAGCTGAGCCAGTCTCAGCTGATGGAGTTGTATAGAGAGTTCTACGCTGATCAACCCTTCACTCATGTGGTGGACGCGGCTCCACAGAGCAAGCACACCTGGGGTAGCAACCTGTGTCTCATTCACCCGAGGGTTCGCGAGAACGGCCGGGTGGCGGTGGTTTCCGTCATCGACAATCTCGTGAAGGGTGCCGCCGGACAAGCAGTCCACAACATGAACTTGATGCTGGGACTGCTGCCCGACATGGGGCTGGACGGTCTGCCCATCTATCCGTAGCCGGTAGAGGGCCTCTCTGTGGTTGCAGACGAGATCAAGGGCCGTCGCCGGATAGTGGTGGCGGCTTGTTGCCTTTGAGGAGGTCACGTTGGGTCGCGAAGGGTTCCAACTGAATTGGCTGGAGGATGGCACCGTCACCTCTCCAGCTGGGTTTCTTGCGGGAGCGGTGTATGCCGGACTCAAGACGCCAGGACTCGGGAAGAAGGATGTAGGTGTTCTGCTGTCGGAGGATCCCTGCACGGCCGCGGGGGTCTTCACCACCAACAAGGTGGCCGCGGCGCCCGTCATCGTTTCTCGAGAGACTGTGCGGAGTGGTAAGGCGCGTGGGATAGTGTTCAACGCTGGAAACGCTAACGCGGCGACCGGTGAGGATGGATTGCGGCGGGCCCGTCGGATGGCTGAGCTGGCCGCGGCGAAGTTCGAACTGACATCCGATCAGTTTCTTGTCGCTTCCACAGGCGTGATCGGGGTTCCATTGCCGATCGAGAAGGTTGAAGCCGGGATCGGTGAACTGCAACTGCGTTCTGACGGGGGGCACGATGCGGCTCAGTGCATCATCACTACCGATACCAGACGGAAGGAAACGGCCGTCGAGGTTTCCGGAGAGGGGTTCAGCTTTCGGATGGGGGCCATCGCGAAGGGTGCCGGGATGATACACCCCAACATGGCGACCATGTTCTGCTTCGTCACCACCGACGCATCAGTGGAAGCCGGCTTTCTTGACCAGGCGCTCCGGCGGGCCGTGGACGTTTCCTTCAATATGATCTCAGTGGACGGGGACATGAGCACCAACGATACGGTGCTGGTGCTGGCTAATGGCCGGTCGGGATCGCCGGTTCTGGCCGAGGGGACTCCGGGGGACGTCGCCTTCGAGAGGGCGCTCACCGAGGTGTGCATCCGAATGGCAAAGGCGATCGCGGCCGACGGCGAGGGGGCAACTCGGCTGATCGAAGTGACCGTGGAGGGTGCCGAGAGCGAGCAAGACGCGAGGATGGCCGCCCGGGCGATAGCCTCCTCCAACCTGTTGAAGGCCGCGGTCTACGGCGGGGACCCGAACTGGGGCCGGGTGGCGTGCGCCGCCGGCTATTCCGGGGCGAACCTTGAAGAGACAAAGCTGGACATAACCATAGCCGGGTTTGCGACCCTCATGGAGGGGAGGGTGCTACCCTTCGACGCCGCTGCGGCGAGCATCGCACTGAAACAGGCCGAGGTGTCCATAGTGGTCAACCTGAACCTGGGAAGCCATCGGGCTACTGCTTGGGGCTGCGATTTGACCGAGGAGTACGTGGTGATCAACAGCAAGTACACTACCTGATCCGAGTGCTTTGTCACACTGGTCTTGGTCTGTAGGGACGGGCCCTGTGCCCGTCCGCTAGAAGGGCGATGGTAGGAGCAGGCGGCAGGGCAGACCGCCCTGCCCTACATCTCATGATCTCTGTGCCACAGCCCTAGTACTGAGTGCTGGATCGGGGAGTGCCCCCAAGACTTCAACAGATTCTGATGTGGGTACAAGCCGATGGAGAAAGCTGACGGGGTAGCCGAAATCCTCATCGAGGCTATTCCCTACATAAACCGCTTCGTAGGAAAGACCATCGTTGTGAAAATGGGCGGGAGCACCATGGATTCGGACCAGACGGTGCTGCAGGATATCGCCTCCTTGAAGCGGCTGGGGATCAATCCGATCCTGGTGCATGGGGGCGGGCCCGAGATCTCCGACTGGATGCAGCGGGTGGACAAGAAGCCCCAGTTCGTCGAGGGGCTGAGGGTGACCGACCAGGAGACCCTGGACATCGCCACCATGGTGTTGCGGGGCAAGGTCAACGCTGAACTGGTTGCTCGCTTGAACGGCATGGGAGTTCCGGCTGTAGGTCTCTGCGGCGCCGACGCCGGTCTGTTCCAGGCGTCGCAACGGGATAAGCGCTTGGGTTTCGTGGGCGATGTGACGCGAGTGGATCTCCGGCTGCTATCCTTGCTGGCGGCGCAGGGATACCTACCGGTGGTGGCTCCCGTGGCCTTGGGCGAGGGAGGACAGCTGCTTAACATCAACGGCGATACCGCTGCTGGTGAGCTATCCGCGGCCCTGTGCGCGGAGAAGCTGATCTTCTTCACAGACGTCCCCGGGATTCAGGACAACGAGGGGAAGCTGCTGGCCCAGCTGCCTGTGGCCGAGGTGGAGGCGCTGATTAGCTCCGGGACGGTCACCGGTGGGATGATCCCGAAGGTGCGGGCGTGCAAGAAGGCTTTGACTACCACGGGCCGCGCGCATATCATCGATGGGCGAGTGCCTCACGCGTTGTTGAAGGAGTTGTTCACGGACTCGGGTGTGGGCACCATGATTGTGGCTGCATGAGATAATGTTGAGCAGGGAGGTGTGAGGTGACGATTTCCCCTGTCGTTATGAATGCGCTGAGGAGGGCTGCCCTGGCCGGGTTCATCGCGGCGCTGACGGTCTTCATGGACGAGGTAAGGAAATCCGAAGAACGGCAGCGAGAGCGAGAGCGGAAAGGCAAGTAGAGGTGAAATGATGACCGACTGGCGGGAGTTGGAGAGCAAGCTGTTCATGGGCGTGTTCCGGCGGACGCCCCTGGTGATTGTGCGGGGTGAGGGGAGCCGCGTGTGGGATGAGAACGGCAAGTCTTACCTGGACCTGGTCGCCGGGTGGGCGGTGAACAGTCTAGGCCATTGCCATCCGGCAGTGGTGGACGCGGTGCGTGAGCAGGTCGGGACCCTGATTCAGACCTCCAACCAGTACTACACCGTACCTCAGTTGGAGTTGGCCCAGCTGTTGGTGGACAACTCTCCGATGGATCGGGTGTTCTTTTCCAACAGTGGCACTGAGGCCAACGAGGGGGCCGTCAAGCTGGCCAGGAAGTATGGAAAGAAAAGGCTGAACGGCGCCTACGAGGTAATCACTACCCTCAAGTCGTTCCATGGACGAACCCTGGCGATGGTCGCCGCTACCGGCAAACCGGCCTATCAGAAGGATTTCGTTCCGATGCCGGAAGGTTTCGTGAACGTCCCTTACCACGACATGGATGCCCTGGTCAAGGCGACAACGGAGAAAAGTTGCGCGGTGATGTTGGAGCCGATCCAGGGAGAGGGCGGGGTGAATATCCCCGACGAGCAGTACCTGGCCGACGTGCGCGCCTGGTGCACCGAGCGGAAGCTGCTGCTGATCATGGACGAGATCCAGACAGGGGTGGCACGGACAGGCACCATGTGGGGGCATCAGCAGTTCGGCATCGAGCCTGACGTGATGACGGTGGCCAAAGGGCTGGCCAGCGGTGTCCCCATCGGCGCTTTCCTCTGCAAGGAGCAGTTCTCGGTGTTGGAGCCCGGTGATCATGGCTCTACCTTCGGAGGGAATCCCCTGGCCTGTGCCGCGGGCGTGGCGGTAATGCGCTACGTTGTCGAGAACGATCTGCCCGGCCACGTGCGACGGGTGGGGGCTCACCTGATGGACGGACTGCTCGCGCTGAAGGCGAAGCATCCGGAGATCAGCGACGTTCGTGGCCGAGGGCTGCTGGCGGCCATCGAGTTCGAGGAAGAGATAGCGCCTGAGCTGCTGGGCCGCTGCCTGGAGCGAGGGTTGCTTGTGAACAACGTGTCATCCAAGATCATGAGATTGATGCCCGCTCTGACCATCAGCGAGGGCGAGATCGACGAAGCGTTGGGGATCCTCGAGAGCTCCATCTGAGCTGAGATAGCGATGGGGCGGGTCGAGTGCCCGCCCCATCTGTCTTAGCTCTGCCACTGGCTATTGTCTTTTCCGCGTGCCCCAGACAGATCGTGGGTGGGAAGCAGGTTACTGGTGGCCAGCTCCCCCTGCTGGTGAACTCTTCTGATCCCACTACCCAGGTCGACATACTCCGTCGTCTCGGGGATTATCTCTCCCTCTTCGACGATGTCCACCATAGATAACTGGAACTGCTCCTCCGTGAGATTGTTCCGTATCTCGTCCGGTAAGGCCGCGTACCGCACTTCCCTCAGGCGCATCCACTATGCCTCCTTCCGCCGAATCGCAGACGGGGCCATGGACGGGCAATAACTATGCCGGACATGCCGGCGTGCTTACTCGGTGGGCTGGCCTCGCTCTTCGCACTCGATCTCGCCGATCTTCTGCACGCGGCGAGCGTGCCGCTCCTCACTTGAGAACTCGGCCGCGAGCCAGCTCCTGACGACATCCAGGGCTGGACCGACCCCAATGACCCGCTGACCCATGCAGAGAACGTTCGCGTCGTTGTGCTCTCTGCTGGCGTGGGCGCTGAATGTGTCGTGACACAGGGCAGCCCTGACCCCCTTCACCTTATTGGCAGTGATCGACATTCCGATGCCGGTACCGCAGATCAGGATGCCCCTGTCGAAATCGCCGGAGGCGACCGCCTCGGCCACGGGACGTGCGACGTCGGGATAGTCCACGGGCCAGGCATCGGAGCCGCCGAAATCCTCTACCTGGACGGACATCTCCTTAAGGAGGGCGATGATCTCCTTCTTCAAGCTTAGTCCTGCGTGGTCGCTACCAACGGCGATTTTCACCTGGGGCTCTCCTTTCCCACTATCTGCCGGTCTTGCTGCACGGCTGTGCCCAGCTATATCTTACCATCGATGTTCAAGGGCCCGAGCAGGGCCTCCAACTCTTCCACAGGGACTGCCCCAAAGCGTCGAATGGTGGCGGGTGTGGTTGTTAGGTCTACCACGGTGGAATCCCTCCCGCCGGGACATCGGCCGCCATCGATGATCAGCGCGATGCGATCTCCTATCTGGGCATCGACCTCCTGAGCAGTGACGGGGCTGGGCGCGCCAGACAGGTTCGCACTGGTGGTGGCCAGGGGTATGCCGACCTCCGTGATGAGGGAGCGGGCGATGGGATGATCCGGCACTCGGATGCCGACTGTCGGGATCGTCGCGAGCCCTGACTTAAGTATCTCCTCTTTCCACGGGACGACAATGGTGAGACCGCCTGGCCAGAAGCGATGGGCCAACAGCTCAAGATCTTGGCTCCGAGAGTCGGTGACGTCAGGCAGCTGTTCTGGCCCGGATAGCAGTAGGGCGATGGCCTTGTGGCCAGGTCGATCCTTGATTGCATAGAGCCTTTGCACGGCCTGGGGATCCCAGCTGTAAGCTCCAATGCCGTAGACGGTGTCGGTGGGAAAAGCCACCACTTCCCCGGCTCGAATCAGCGCGGCGGCGCGAACGATGATCTCTCTCTGGGCCGCCGGATCGGCCGGCCATGGGACCAGTTCTGCTCGCGGCCTGTGGGGCACCTGCACCCTCCTTCAGGGACGCTCCCGTTCTACAATCAGTACAATCTCGTCTCATCATCCCATCTCGATGGACAGGATCCTGTCGAAGCCCGCGTAATCCTTGAAGACTTGAACGGTTGCATCTGGGTACAGCTGGCGGGCGGTCTCGATAAGTGAGTCGCCCTGCCCGTCGCCGATCTCAAAGAGCAGCACCCCCGCGGTTGCCATCCTATCGACCGCCTCCTCCAGGGTTCGGCGGATGAGCACCATGCCGTCCGAACCACCGTCCAGGGCCTCGTGGGGCTCGTAGTCACGTACGTCCGGCATCAGGTGATCGATCTCGGCCGTGGGGATGTAGGGCAGGTTGGCGACCAGCAGATCGATCCTCTCGTCTATCCCCTGCAGGAGATCACCCTGCCGGAACTCGATTCGATCAGCGACGCCATGGATGGCTGCGTTCGCACCGGCCACGTCCAGCGCATCTGCCGAGCGATCCACCGCGATAACGCGAAGCCTCGGCTGGCGCATGGCCAGCACCACGGCGACGGCGCCGGAACCTGTGCCCAGATCCACGGCCACCAGATTGCGTCGTTCGTCGGCGGCCTGAAGTCTGGCCGAGGCCGCGACGGCGTGATCCACGAGCAGCTCGGTCTCCGGGCGTGGGATCAGGACAGACGGACTCACTTCGAAATCTATCCCGTAGAACTCCCTCCGCCCCACCAGGTATGCCACCGGCTCGTGGGCTGCCCTGCGGCTAGTGTAATCAAGGAAGAGCTGGCGGCGGTCCGGAGGCAGGCTGGCCTCGGGATGGGCTATCACCCACGCTCTCGAGACTTCCAGTACCTCGGCCATCATCAATCGGGCCTCGTCGACAGGGAAGGGAATACCCGCGTTCGCCAGATGGCGGGTGGCTTGAGTGAGTAGCTCTCCCACCGTTTCGCTGCGGTCGATGGCGTCCATCTTGGTTGTCCTGTTGGCGCAGCCGCCACTCGAGTGGCGGCCGGTTGCCGTGTTGGTTAGACTGCCACGCCGTCGGGCTGACCCACCCCAGCCGCCACCAGAGCGTCGATGATGCCTTCTATCTCCCCCTGCAGGATAGATGGCAGGTTGTGGACCGAGATGCCTATTCGGTGGACCGTGAGCCGGTCCTGGGGGAAGTTGTAGGTCCGGATCTTCTCGGCCCGCTCGCCCGTTCCGACCTGGGCCCTGCGGGCCTCCCCGATGGCGGCGGCGTGCTTCTCCTGCTCCAGGCTGTACAGCCTCGCCCGCAGCACCGACATCGCCTTGATCTTGTTCTTCAGCTGCGACTTCTCGTCTTGGCAGGTGACCACCAGCCCGGATGGGAGATGGGTGATGCGGACCGCGGAATCAGTGGTGTTCACGCTCTGGCCCCCGTGGCCGGTCGAACGGTAGACGTCGATCCGGAGATCTTCTTCCTTGATGTCGACCTCCACCTCGTCGGCCTCGGGCAGCACCGCAACGGTTGCTGTGGAGGTGTGGATTCGACCGCCCGACTCGGTCACCGGTATCCGCTGTACCCTGTGCACACCGCTCTCGAACTTCAGCCGGCTGTAGGCGGCCTTGCCCACAACCTCGAAGATCACCTCTTTGAAACCCCCGATGCCGGTCTCGTTGCTGTTCAGCATCTCCACTCTCCAGCCCTTGGTCTCGGCGTATCGAGTGTACATGCGAAACAGGTCGCCGGCAAAAAGGGCTGCTTCCTCGCCGCCGGTTCCGGCCCGGATCTCGACGATCACGTCTCGCTCGTCGTTGGGGTCCTTGGGTCGGAGCAGCTCCAACATCTTTTCCTCAAGCCGTTCCCTCCGGCTCTCGAGGCCCTCTACCTCCTCCCGGATCAGATCCACCATCTCGAGATCGCCTCGGGACTCCTCCAACAGCTCTCGGTTTTCTTGGATCTGCCGCTGGATCTGGCAGTACTCTCGATAGAGGCCTACAGGCTCCTCAAGCCTCGACTGCTCGCGCCCAAGCTTCTGCAACTGCTCGGGATCGGAGGCGATCTCCGGTTGAGACAGCATTTCGGCTATCTCATCGTACCGTCTCTCCATCTCGGCTATGCGCTCAAACAACGGTTCATCACCCCTTTGCCGGCAGGAGTTTCTCCAGCGCCGTCGCTCGGGGCTCCTGCCATTGCCTGCTCTCCACCATGTCCCGGACGGTGACCGTCCCTTCCCGGACCTCTTGCTCTCCCAGAATGAAGGCGAAGCGAGCTCCCAGGTTGTTTGCCTGCTTCATCTGCGCCTTGAGGCTGCGACTCCCTAGGGTCATGACCGTGGCGATCCCCATCCGCCTGGCCTCGTCGGTTAGTTCGAAGGCCGGCAGTCTGGCCTCATCCCCCAGGTAAGCCACGTAGAGCAGCGGCTTACCCACCTCCGGAACCTCGACACCCTGTTCCTTCAGGTTGAGGATGATCCGCTCGATCCCGGCGGCGAATCCGATGCCCGGCGTTGGCTTCCCTCCCAGCTGCTCCATCAACCCGTCGTAGCGCCCGCCCCCGCCGACCGCAGCCTGGGCACCCAGGGTAGCCGGATACACCTCGAAGACCGTGCGGGTGTAGTAGTCCAGGCCACGCACCAGCCTCGGGTTCAGAGAAACAGGCAGCTTCAGGGCATCCAGCATCCCGCGTAGCTGGGCGAAGTGCTCCCGACAGTCGTCGCACAGGTGCTCCGCGCTGGCTGGAGCCGCCAGGATGGCCGGCTGGCACCGCTCGTTCTTGCAGTCCAGCAACCGCAACGGGTTGATCTCCAGCCGCCGCTGGCAGTCGTGGCACAGTCCCATTTTGTGCTGGGTGAAGTGGTCGACCAGCGACTCCAGGTATCGGGGCCTGCAGTTCGGGCATCCGATACTGTTCAACTGTATGGTCAAGTCACGCAGCCCCAGCGCCTCCAGGAAGCGCCACAGCAGAAGGATCACCTCGGCATCCACGGCCGGCGCGCCCTCGCCGACGGCCTCGACCCCGAACTGATTGAACTCCCTAAACCGGCCTGCCTGCGGGCGGTCATATCGGTACATGCTCATCAGGTAGTACATCTTGACTGGCTGCGGCCGGCTGGCCATTCCGTGCTCCAGGTAGGCTCGCAGCACCGGCGCGGTGCCCTCAGGTCGAAGGGTCAGACTCTCGCCGCCTTTGTCTTCGAACGTGTACATCTCTTTGGTTACGATGTCGGTGCTTTCGCCGACCCCACGCACAAAGAGAGAGGTGTCCTCGAAGGTTGGGGTGCGGATGAGACCGTAGCCGAATTGGTCAGCAATCTGGGTTGCGGTGCTCTCCACGTAGCGCCAGTACTTCTCTTCTTCAGGCAGCAGGTCCTGAGTGCCGCGCGGCGCCTGGTACACTAACATCCCTCGCATCACAAAATGGCTTGAGTGCCGGAAGACACTCAAGCAAACTGGCTCAACATCGCCACTTACATTATAGCACGCCGGCTGATGACCGTTACTTGATACTGTAGGTCACCTGTACCACCGTGCGAATGTCCCGGGTCCCAGGAGATATCGGGGTTCGGGGTGCAGCGGCGACGGACGGTGCGGCCGCCATCGCCATCGGGACCGGCGTCGTTTGCGGCGAGACGGTCTCCTGTATGGCTATGGGCGGTCCCAGGACGACGCCGGCCGCCTTCGCAAGTTGGTCAGCTTTGGTCTTCGCGTCCTTCATGGCCTGGTCCCTCCCCTGTGCCCCGGCGGCGGTTGGGTCGCTCACCGAGAAGCTGATCCCTTGAACCTGGGTGGCGCCCGATGAGACCACGGAGTCGAGCAGCCCTCCCATCTTGGAGAGATCTCGGACTGTTACAACGACAAGGTTGGTGGCTCGATAACCTTTGAGGACAGGGGTGTGCGTTGAGTAGTCATAATCCGGCTGGAGATCGGCCCTGATAGTCTGAATGTCCTTGTCCTGGATGCCCTGGCTCTTCAGTTCGGACATAACCGAGTCCATCTTCGAGGCTGCATCCTGCTGGGCACCGGAAGCCGAGCTGTTGGTTACCTCCACCCCCAGGGTGACCTTGGCGATATCTGGCGTGACCGTCACGGTGCCCTCTCCGGTTACGGTGATGCCCGCGGGCGTAGCGGAGCCTATCTGGGTGATTGGGACTGCCATCGATTGTGCTGAGGTTGAAGCGTAGGTTGCGGCCCGAGTGGGGGCCGGCTGCGTCCACGTACCGATCTGAGTGGAGGCCGCAGCGGCAATCAGAACGACGGCCAGAACTGCGAGTACCAGTCTGCGCATTGTTTGGACTCCTTATCTCTCTTTGACTATCTCCGGCGATTGTGCCACCAGATGCCACCCGTGGTCAGTCCCAACAGCAGGGCAAGTCCGCCTGCGAGGCCCTGAAGTAACGGCCACAGAGAGGGGCGACCGGGAACCTCCGACGCCTGTGCTTGGTAGCCGGCCGTTGAGCGGGCCGTGGTACCGGCTGCCCCCTGCGCCACTTGCCCGATTCGCGACTGCCCCTCCGCGGCAGAGGCGGAGACCGCGGGGAGACTCGGGGCTTCCCGGGTGAGAGGCTGCGCCGGGTTCGAGGCTGCCGAACGCGTTGGAGCCGGTGCTGCAGCTGCCGGTGCGGCTGGTGCCAAGGAGCGCTGGGCTTCAGCTGCCCGTTCGGCGCTGGCTGCTCCCTGCCCGAGGGACTCGGCCGTCGACGATCCCCTTCCATCGGCGGCGGTAATCTGAGATGTGGCTCGCGCAGCCTGATGGATGGCGGAACTGCTGCCGGCGATGGGTAGCACATTCGGTAGCGTCAGGAGGACGACAAACGCCGCGGCAGCCAGCCCGGTCGCAGCCCGTAGCCAGTAGAAGCCGCGGGGCTGCAGCGCCCTGTTGGGAGTGGCTTCGAGGGTGAAACCACGGGGCAGCCTGATTGGCGGGAGGCTTTGTAGCATCTGCCGGGTCGCACGCAGGGCATGAAGCTCGCGACTGCATTCCTGACATTCAAGCAAGTGGCTCTCCACCGTCGCCCTCTCATCTGCCGAGAGGCGCCCATCCATGTACTCGGAAAGCGACTCCCGCAGCGCCTCGTGTCCCATATTCCTCTTTCGTCTCAAGAAGTTCAGCCCCATACTTCCACTCGCTACCCATCCGTGGCGAGAGTCGTCGTCTCTCCGTGTGCGACCTCGTCCCTCTCAAAGCAATGACGCAGGGAAGACGGCAATAGTTCCGCGTGTTCGGATAGATATCCTCGCAGCGTCGTGCGCCCCCGATTCAGGCGGGACTTGACGGTGCCGATATTTGTCCCCGTGGCCGTAGCTGCCTCCTCGTAGCTCATCCCCTGAACGTCGCAGAGGATGACCGTGGCCCGCTGATCCGGAGAAAGGAGTTCGAGACTCGACTCGATGCAGGCCATCACCTCCCGAGAGAGGATCACCTGCTCCGGGGTGGGGCCGCCATC
>DAHXJB010000452.1:0-3937 GCA_027372455.1 Chloroflexota bacterium
GGTTGGAGGGTGGCAACCTTCTGGTCGAAGCTGGCGGCGTTCTCGGCCATCTGAGCGGGCGTCTGCGTGGCCACTCCCGACGCCTTAGCCGCATTAGGAGCGTTTATCTTCTGGTAGCCGAAAAAAGCGGCTCCTCCCAACAGGATCAGCAGAACCAAGATGCCGGCAGCTTTCATTCTGCAACGTTCCCCCTCGAGAAAGATCGTGGCTTCCGGCATCTGGTTTCGCCGGACGATACTGGACTCTAACGCGATAATGCGTCAGAATCAAGAGGGCGGTTCCAGCACCTGTCAGCAAGACCTGGTCCGGGACCTCAGATTCCAACTTGAGAGAGTAGAGAGCATAAGATGGCTTCAAAGACGTTGCCCTTCACCAAGGAGCAGATCGCCGGGATTTTGCAGCGGCACCCCACCCCCTTCCACATCTACGACGAGGCCGCTATCCGGGCCAATGCCCGCCGGCTGAAGGCCGCCTTCGCGGGGGTCGATGGCTTCAAGGAGTACTTTGCCGTCAAGGCGCTCCCCAATCCCTTCATCGTGAAGATCCTGAAGGAAGAGGGGTTTGGTACGGACTGTAGCTCCATGCCTGAGCTCCTGCTCTCCGAGAAGGTCGGCATCGTGGGGGAGAACGTCATGTTCAGCTCCAATGACACGCCGCCGGAGGAGTTTGTGAAGGCGAAGGAGATGGGCGCCATCATCAACCTGGACGACATCAGCCACATCCCCTTCTTGGAGAGCCACGCGGGCATCCCCGAGCTGATCTGTTTCCGATATAACCCAGGTCCACTGAAGAAGGGCAACGCCATCATCGGGCACCCCGAGGAGGCGAAGTACGGCTTCACCCGGGAGCAGCTTTTCGAGGGCTACCGGATGGTTCGGGAGAAGGGGGCCAGAAGGTTCGGCCTTCATACGATGGTGGCTTCCAACGAGCTGGACTACGCCTACTTCATCGAGACCGCGGCGCTGCTGTTCGACCTCGTGGTGGAGATCAACCGAGAGCTGGGGATCCGTTTCGAGTTCGTCAATATCGGTGGTGGTATCGGCATCCCCTACCGACCAGACCAGGAGCCCGTCTCCTACGAAAAGGTCGCTCAGGGGATCCAGGAGGCTTACCAGGAGAAGATCGTCGCGAACGGCCTTGCGCCTGTCAAACTGTTCATGGAGTGCGGGCGGATCATCACCGGTCCCTACGGCTACCTGGTGACCACCGTCCGGCATATCAAGAGCACCTACAAGGACTACGTGGGGCTGGATGCATCGATGGCCAACCTGATGCGGCCGGGAATGTACGGGGCCTATCACCACATCACGGTTCTCGGGAAGGAGAAGCTGCCGGCAGCCCACAAGTACGACGTGACCGGCTCCCTCTGCGAGAACAACGACAAGTTTGCCATCGCCCGGCTCCTTCCGGAGGTGGAGCCGGGCGACCTGCTGGTGATCCACGACACTGGGGCTCATGGCTATGCCATGGGCTTCAACTACAACGGCAAGCTGCGCTCAGCCGAGCTGCTGTTGCGGGAGAACGGCGAGGTCGTTCAGATCAGGCGGCCCGAGACCGCCGCCGACTACTTCGCCACGCTGGATTTTGAGACCTTGGCTGAGTTCCGATAGGGAGTAGTTGTACCAACGGCGGCTGGCCGCTTGGCCGGTACTAAACTTGCCACAACAGAAGGCTGATCGAACAGCGGCGCATCTATTCATGACCCGAGGATGAGATCGAGGATGTGGCGTCTAGTTCTCAGCCTGACGTTTGCCGTGGCCATCGCCACGGCCTCGACGAGCCCTGCCCTCGCCCAGGGCGAGCCGAAGTTCGAACTGGGGTTCGCGACCTTGGCCGCGATGATCCCCACGATAGTCGGTCAGCCCCTGGAGAACGAGCATTTCAATCCACAGAACGGGGATTCCCTGCAGAGGACGACTCGGGGACTTCTCGTCTGGCGGAAAGCCGGCAATCTGACGGCCTTTACAAACGGATCGACTACCTGGATAAACGGTCCCTTCGGACTTCAAAGTCGTCCCAACGATACCCGATTCCCGTGGGAGCCTGCTTCACCGAGTTCCCAACCAGCCGGCAGGCATCCAGTGAACTGGTCCGGCTACTCGGTCACCAAACTGGCGACGGGGCAAAACTACAGCTCAGTCGCGGGCAGCTGGACCGTGCCCACGGCGACCCCTCCCACAGGGGAGCCACTCGGCTTTTCATCAACCTGGATCGGCATCGGTGGCGAGTGTCTCGATAGCCAGTGCAACAGGGTGGACCATACGCTGATACAGGTTGGCACGGAGCAGGACGCTTCGACCCGTGGGGCGCAATACTTCGCCTGGTACGAAATGTTACCGGGGCCCTCGATCCAGGTCACTTCATTGACGATCAACCCGGGCGACCAGATCAATGCCTCTGTGCAGATGGTCAGTGGCAACCCAGGGGAGCCTCAGGGCTGGCAGCTTACCATAAACGACGCGACCAACGGACAGAGCTGGAGCCAAACCGTGCAGTACCAGTCATCGCTGGACTCAGCGGAGTGGGTCGTGGAAGCGCCCGTTGCGCGCAGGGTGCTCCCGCTGGCGAATTTCGGCATGGTGACCTTCGGCCAGATCAAGGCCAATGGCACCAACCCTCACCTGACAGGCTCTCAGGGGATCGTGATGGTCAATCCCAACGGACAAACCGCGAACGTGTCCAACCCTAGCAGCACCGGCGATGGGTTCAGCAGCTGTTGGGGGGCCGGCACGACCTTGACCCCCTGCTCGCCTCCCGGCCAATGACCGCGCCAAGCCGCCGATCGAAGGTGACTCACCCGTTGCGGGCCGGGCAGCCCTTTCCGCCGCTTCCGGGCGGCGGTGCTGATTGCACGCTCCTGGCACCACTTCTGCAGGGCATAGCCTGGTGATGCCGGAAGGTGGATCCGTGGGGCAAGGACGCCCGGGCTCGACGAGTTGGAGTCCCCTTGGGAGGTTACTCATGGAAGATGAGGACAGGACCAAGGAGCAGCTCCTCCAGGAGCTGGCCGCGGCCCACCAGCGCATCGCGCAGCTGGAGGCCGGATTGCCGGCCCCGGAATTGGAGGCGGTCCTGCGCGTCCTCCCCGACCTCTTCTTTCGGGTGGACTCCGACTTCACCATCCTCGACTACAGGGCCGGACGCCCAGAGGATCTGTACCTCCCTCCGGAGCGCTTTCTGGGGAAGAGGATCCGAGAGGTTCTGCCGGCCAGGGTTGCCCGCCTGCTGGAAGGAGTCACCAGCAAGGTCCTCCAGAGCAAAGAACTGGCCGCCGTGGAGTACACTCTCAAACTCCCCCGGGGTGAGCAGATCTTCGAGACGAGGGTGGTGCCCCTGGAGCCGGACCAGGTCATCCAGGTGGTTCGCAACGTCACCGATCTGAGGACGGTTGAGAAGGAGCTGCGCGAGGCCAACGAAGCTCTCCAGATCTACGCCAGGGTGGTGGAAAACTCTCCCGACCGCATATCCGCGGTGGATCGCCACTACCGCTTTTGCATGGTGAACCCGACCTACAGCCGGATGCACAACCTTTCTGTCTCCGACTTCGTGGGGCGTCCCATTGCCGGCTTCTTTCCGCGCGAGGACTATGAACGGCGGATCCGTCCCAACCTTGATCGCTGCTTCGCGGGGGAGTCCGTCCACTACGAGGATTGGTTTACCTACCCTGTTGTGGGCAGGCGCTACATGGACGTCCACTACTACCCACTCCGAGAGGGTAAGAAGGTGGAGTTCGCCGTCCTGGTGATTCGCGACGAGACCGAGCGCCGTGAGGCCGAGCAGTGGCTTCGAGAGAGCGAGGAGCGCTATAGAGACCTGGTGGAGAGCACCAGCGACTGGGTCTGGGAGGTGGATGCGGATACCCTGTACAGCTATGTTAGCCCTCGCGTTCGGGACCTATTGGGCTACTCACCCGAAGAACTGCTGGGCAGAAGCCCCT
>DAHXJB010000482.1:0-3176 GCA_027372455.1 Chloroflexota bacterium
GAAGGGCCGAAAAGCGGACATCCTCGGGACACATGTTCGCCATTCTCATGGCCGAGGGGCTCCCTGGAGGGTGCTGTCATCGCTGCCGTGTACCGGGTAGAAGTGGACGGCGCCGAGACAGCGATGGAGATAGCCCGTGTAGCCTTGGGCGGACAGTGGGACCAGTCGGAGCCCGAAGAAGCCTACAGGGCCTGCAACTGGGGAAGGAGACGCAGCACGAGGGATCGGGCTGTTGTCCAGTTCTGTGCCCAGTCTCGCAGGGCGTCGTCGGGCAGCAGGTTGTAGTCCGCTGCTATCCTGAGCTGCTTCAGCCGGTAGAGGTCATTTCCAACGGCAAAACCCTGACGCTTCCGCACCGCGTTGATGACCAGCGCATGGGCACTGTCATCCTTCTTGGCTGGGTAGGCCCCTGTCTTCTCTCTGGCCAGAAGAAAGAGACTGTAGTAGGCCCGCCCCACGGCCGTGCGGAACTCAGCCTCGCCCCCGATGTTTGCCAGGTCCTGGGCGAGCTTCAGCAGGTTGAGGCGGATCGAAGGGCTCAGGCCGCGGCATCGCTGGCCTTCGGGTAGATAGCGAAGGAGACCCACTCTGCGAGTTGGTCGGCGGCCTGATCTGGTAGCTGAACAATCCAATTGTCGACGCTGTGGCCGATCTTCTCCCAGTAATCCATGGCTGCCTCGTGGGACAAACCTACCCACTGGCGGATCTCGATCCTCTTTGTCCCCTCTTCCGGATCCTGATCGGTGACCAGTTCGGTCTTGGCGATCGGGATGGAGTAGTCGCGCGCTGAGCGTTCCATGACCTCCAGGAGCCTAAAGATGAGGGTTCTCACCTCCGGGGAGAGTTCTCTCAGCAGTTTCCTGGCTGACGGTTGCACATCGATGTTCGCTGGAATGCCTGACAGCGGGTCTATCATGAGGCTTCCTCCCGGTTTGGCAGGATAGTGATTATTCACTCAAGACCGGCTCCTGCCTCGCATAGTCTATCATGAGTTACGGGTTGCTATCGATTACACGGATCAGACCACCGGGTGGCCATCTATCGCTCCGTCCCCACCGGCACCTGGAGCCGCCATGGCCCCTGCACCGCGACATCGGCGTTGCGGAAGGTCACCGTCACTTGATCGGGAACGTCCTTGGGTAGCACAAGGGCCACCCGCTTCCACTGGCCGTCAGTGCCCTCATTGGGATTGGGCGGGAAGCTGACTCCGAAGCCATCGTCGCTGGCGGACGGGGAAAAGCCGTAGCTCTCGGCTCCGTCGAGCAGCAACTGCCCAAGGCCCATCAACTTTCGGTCTCCGTTCCAGTCACCAAGATCCAGCTGCAGCACCAACCTGCGCTCCCCTGGTGGCATCGGGAGCTGCTTGCTGCTGCTATCGACGATCTCGGCATGCGTGACCCGGAAGCTGTACGACCCCAGGGTGAGGTTGGCATCCAGGGGGATCCTCTCTCCGACCTTCTTGCCACCTATCGGCACTCTGAGGCTTGCATCTCCAGATTGCTCACTTATGACCACGAACGGCACGACTACCTCCGCCGAGCGAGCGTCCGATGCCAGGGGAGGGAAGAGCAGATCCTCGGTGAGGACGGTGAAGTTGCTGCCGGGCGACCAGCTCCTCCTCGGGAGAGAAGGCGGCTGCGATAGCAGATCGATCTTCTCCAGGTACTCCCGCCCCCGGTCGTCTCTCAGCACGAGCTGGCGCAGCAGACCCAGAGGGCCGATGGAGCGCACCTTTCCAACCTGTGGGTCGGCCTGGGCTCTGAGCTGCACCGCCGTTCCCTCTGC
This sequence comes from Chloroflexota bacterium, assembly GCA_027372455.1. GTDB lineage: Bacteria > Chloroflexota > UBA6077 > UBA6077 > UBA6077 > JAJYNT01. The sequence continues at coordinate 1,786 of DAHXJB010000482.1, forward strand.
GCTCGCGGAAACGCTGGTTACGCCCACCGTGATCCCGTGGAGTTCCAGGCCGCTTCTGACCTCCCGGGCCTGTGGCAGGCCAGCCTTCTGCAGTGGGACCACCGGAACCTCCACGGTCCAGTTTCCCAGGGGCGCGGGAGCGTCCAGCAGGACCTCCACGCTTCGCACCTCCGGCGCAAGGGCGTCCAGGGTCCACTCCACATCCAGTCTCTGGAGGCCCCCTGTGAACGGATCGCCATTAACCGGACTGCCGCCGCCGATTTCGGACAGGCGCCGGGTCTGGTAAAGCCGGCCGGACTCGTCGCGGATGGTCAGGCGCACCTGCTGGTATACGAACTTGAAATCGATGCCTGCCTGGACCTCGGTGCCCATCTGGATCACCGTCTTACCGTCTGCGGAGAGGAGGTTCTTCACCCTCCCTGTATGGGGGAAACGGGGACGTTTGGCGAAGGTTACGCTCGATCGCTCACGGGCCTGCAGGGCGAAGGAAACGGGGCATCGGTGCACGGCGCTGTGGGAGATGGAGTGCTCCTCCCCCAACTGAAGCGTATCATGGTGCCCGGCTGCCCTCGTGGGGCATGCGCCGTGAAGCCGCACCGCGCCTGGCCCTGTTCTACCATGAAAGGTGGATGCGCACTAGCAGCGGTCGGCGTCGGTTGATACAATGTGATCGGCGTGGACTTGCGCATGGTTCTTGGAACGTTGGGCATGGAGGCTGGAATGGATTTGACTCGGGAGTGCCCCGCATGTGGGACGAACTGAGACGAGGGGAAGACGTGCCAGGGCTGTTTTCACCGTAGAAGGTGGCATCGACAGCTACTGTGACAACGTGAGGGCATGGGCGAGATCGATCCTGGACTCACTCAAGGCCGCAGGGGAGCCGACCGCCACCACGATATCTCGGAGATAGGCGTGTGGCACATCCGATAACGATTACCTATAAGTCAATACACCACTATCTGGTGGACTGCCGAAATGGCAAGTTGCTGGTCGATGCCGGTTGGGCTGTATCCATGCCCGAATTGACGCATGGGCTCGGAAGGTACGGCATCGAGCTCTCCGACATCAAGTACGTGATGATGACTCACAGCCATCCCGACCATGCTGGGTTGACGCAAGAGGTGAAGAATGCCTGCGGCGCAAGACTGCTGATCCACGAACGGCAGATACCTTACCTGCAGGACCTACTGGCGTTCTACCAGCGCAGAGGTGGCTACGAACCTATCGTCGTTGGGCCGGACGACATCGTCGTGAAGAGCGATGGCAGCCGGGAAACGCTGAACTCAATTGGCATAGATGGCGAAATCGTGGAAACGCCGGGCCACAGCGACGACAGTATCTCGCTCGTGCTGGACAGTGGCATCGCGTTCGTGGGCGATCTGCGCACGCCC
>DAHXJB010000486.1:0-2747 GCA_027372455.1 Chloroflexota bacterium
CGCTTTTCCGCGGACATGCCGTACAGCTGGCCGTGGAAGTCCAGGAACTGCTCCGCGGTCAGCCACTCGTGGAACCGGAACAGCTCAGGAAGGAAGCCCACCCGCTCCTTCGCCCGCATGTCCTGAGGCGGCAGACCCAGCAGGCTAGCTGAGCCGGAAGTAGCCCGTACCAGCCCCATGAGCACCTTAATGGCGGTGGTCTTGCCGGCCCCATTGGGGCCCAGGAAACCGAAGATCTCTCCCCGAGGGACACTCAGGGTGAGATCCTCCACCGCCACCTTGCGCCCAAACTCTTTCCGTAGATGGCTCGTCTGTATGGCCAGATCGTCCGAAGACGACCCGTTGTTGCCTTTAGCCATGGTCACCTCTTGTAGCCGTTCGTCCTCCATCCCCCTGCGTAGTAACGACTTTAGTCGTTCGTCCTTCCTCTCGCAACATAGAGTGAACGACTGAAGTCGTTACTACAACCTTCTGCTTGCGCCCGGGACGGCTACTGGATCGAGTTGGCTATGCTGAGTAGCTCCGCCTCGGTGAAGCTGCCGCTGAGCGCGTACACCTTGCCATCCTTGGGCCACATCACCGTTGTGCCTTCCCCATCGCCCTGGCTGATCGCCACACCCTGCTGCCCCTGTACGGTCACCTGGTGGGAAGTCCCCTTCACCACCGGCACCACCGCGGTGTTGCGCCAGTCACTTATCGCGTTAAGCTGGCTGACCAGATCGGCGGGAAGACCCGGCATCTTGAGTACCTCTGCCCGGAGTTCATCCACGTCTACCCCGTCCGGCACGTTCAAGGTGGGGCTGCCGGCCACACCGAGATAGAGGAACTGCTGTCCGGTGGATGGGATTGGCATCCCGTGCGCATTCCTGGACACCGACCCCTTCTCGACATACAGCTCCAATGCTCTGGGCGGGATCCGCATCGTTATGGGTGCACCGTCCAGACTGTCCGGCAGCTTCACATTGGAAGCACCTATAGAGGACAGATAGGCCCGCACCTTCTTCAGATCCGGGGTGAAGGTCATGCTGGTGTTGCCACTCACCATCACCGCGACGGGCGACGACTGCAGCGGCTGAGGGAGCGTACCTACCACAGGCAGCTTGAACCCGACAATCTTCTCAGCCTCCTGAGGGGTGACGACCCTCATGCTCCCATCGCCTGTGGTCGTGAAGCTACCCAGATCCTTGGGTGGCACCATCTTCGGCAATGTGGTTGGATCCACCTGCACCGCTACGAACTTCTGAACTCGGAAGATGGACAGGAAGCTGCTGGCCAGGGTCTGCACCGGCGAGAGGGTGGACACCATAGCCACGATGAGAAGAGCCGCGAAGGTGGAGGCTGCCACCCTCCAGCGGCTCCCGCCAGCGAATCCCAACAGGTTTCTGAACATCTGAGACAACCCCCAACCGAATGTGACGGGGCGTCCGAATTTTCCTACCGCTCGATCTCGGACCAGACCCCAGGCCGGGTGCGGGACCTCGGACGCCTCTGGCGCCACTCGATCCAGGGCCGACCGAGCGAAAGTGGAGTTTTCTCGCAGCGCTTCCAACTCTCCTTGGCAGGATCGACAGGAGGCAAGGTGGCTCTCTGTCCGCGCCAACTCGTTCTCCGCCATCTCCCCATCCAGAAACGCTCTGAGTTCACCACGCTCAAGACAGCCCATCGCGCACCTCCCGAAGCCCCTCGTACGTTCCGCGGAAGTGATCTTCTGCCCGGGCTAGGAGGGTGCCCACGGAGCCGGGCTGCACCCCCAGGGCAGCCGCCACCTCAGCATAGCTGAGCCCGCTGTGCCGCAGAACCAGGCAGGCCTGCTCCCGCTGCGACAGTTGGGCGAGGGCCCTTCGCACCGTCCTTCGCTCCTCATCGGCCAGACTGGCACTTTCAGGATCGGCCGCGTACAGTCCCGCTGCCTCATCGGCATCGGCGAGCCGCTGCACCCGCTCCTGCCTCTTGAGCTCGCGTTTCCACTTCCGCAGGGCGTTGTATCCGAGATTGGTGGCAACCCGGTAGAGCCACGGGGCCAGGGTCGGCTGCTCCCGAAGTTCGGGCGGATTGCGATACAGCCGGACAAACACCTCCTGCGACAGGTCCTCGGCCTCCTCTCGGTTGCCTACCAACCGAAAGAGAACGGCACAGACCGTCCGCCAGTGCTTGTCGAACAGGGAGGCGAAGGCCGCCTCCTCGCCGGATCGTAAACCCACCAGGAGCCTGGCGTCAGACAGCTGCAACTGTTCGTCCCCGCTCTCTACCAACTGGTTTACCCCGTCCGAGAGTATAACACCGCCCATCCCCTTCTTATGACAGTACATTCCAGTGACCTGTTTCGGCCTGTGCAGGCAGGAAACCGCGGACCAAGCAGCTTTCCCTAATCGATGTCTACTTTTCTCCGTGGCCGAAGTGAACTCCATCCAGGGAAAGCTGCTTAGAAGAAGGACGAGACCAGACCGGCGAGTCGATCGAACAGCAGCCGAGATGCAAAATCATCCCGATAGTTGAGATTCAATGCCCAAACGAGAGGCATGGAGCGATGGAAGAGGCCGAGCCGCTCCCAGATGGAGCCCAGGCTGTAGAACTCCTGCCAGGCCCAGTTACGCCCATCCAGCAGTCTCTGTCGCGACATCAGCCTGGGCTCGAAGACCACTCGGTCCTCCCGGTACTGGCTCCAATCCCTGGTGATTAGACGCCCTTCCGATTCCATGGTGGCGAAGAGGGCTGTGCCTGGATAGGGGGTGAGAACGCTGAACTGG
>DAHXJB010000495.1:0-7855 GCA_027372455.1 Chloroflexota bacterium
GTTGAGAGGTCGGGGCAGGTGCCGGCGTCGGGGCCGGCGGCGCCGGGGTTGGGGATGGCGACGCTGCCGGCGCGGGGGTCGGGGAAGGGGTGGGCGCAGGGGTAGGGGTGGCTGCAGGAGCCGAGGCGGTGGTTGGGACGGTCAGCACCATCCCCGCGCGCACCAGGTTCGGGTTCGAAATACCGTTGGCTGCCTGAAGGGCTGAGGTGGAAACCCCAAGGGTTCTGGCTATCCCAAAGAGGGTGTCTCCCGGCTTTACCGTGTAGCTGTTGGCGGTAGACTTGCCGCTGGCAGGCGCGCTGGTCGCGAGCAGCAGCGGCGGGGGAGCTGCATTCCCTGCGCCGGAGTTACTCGAGGTCGGGGTGGGAGTCGGGCTTTGCGAGGGCGCGGCCGCCACGATCTCGGCGGATAGCAGCGATACCGACAGCACGCCGATGGCTACGCCGAGCCACAGCGGCAGCGTGATCGATCTCATGATGTACCTACCGTAGTTGCGAAGAATGGGGAGGTTTCTTCTTGGCCCCGACCGACAACCGGCGGCCTGAATGGGGAACCACCTATAGAACGAGGAGGTTCTTCCATCGTTTCGCGAAGAGGCGCCATTTCCATGGTAGTCGTCGGCTCGCGGCGACGAAGTGTGAAAAAGGGTGGATCCTACCATAGCCGAGACGCCGCGCGGGATCGCAATGGGTCGTGTGGGTCGGGTCCAGCAAGTATAACCGTTTTCTGGCTGGATTATCCGCCGAGGACGGGGGCAATTTGGATCGTCACGCCGTGGAGTGGCGGCACTAGCGCTACACGAGTGTTGTTACTATGCCCTATCATGATATATAGTACGATGCGGCAGTGCACCATAGAAAGAAAGAGAGATCAATCGGTGGAACAGGAGGATAGAGATCGCAGGATCGGTCGGAGGACGTTTCTGGGATACCTCATTGCTGGGACCGGCGCCTTCATCGGGGCGGTTGTGGGGGCGTCCGGCACCATCTTCGCAGCTTCCCCTCTGCTATCCGGCAAACAGAAGTCTCGGGTGAATCTGGGGCCGGCGAACGGGTTCCAAGTGGGCGTGCCGAAACCGGTGGAGTTTTCGGTCGAACAGAAGGACGGCTGGGTGGTTGAGAACAATGCGAGGAAGTCGGTGTGGGTGGTGAAGAAGTCAGCCGCCGACTTCGAGGTGTTCGTCGCCCGATGCACCCACCTGGGTTGCGCTTACGCCTGGAACGCCAGCGCGCAGCAGTTCCAGTGCCCCTGCCACGGGGGCAGATACTCGATAGATGGGCAGGTGCTCGGTGGGCCGCCGCCGAGAAACCTGGATACGCTGAACTACTGGGTGCAGGGGGGCAACCTTCTCATCGACTACGAGGAGTTCCGCCTCGGGATTCCGCAGAAGGTGGAGGCGTAGCATGGGCAAGCTGTACTCCTGGCTGGATGAGCGGGCGGGACTCACACAGACCCTCGGACCGTTGCTGTCGCGCAAGATCCCGAAGGGTGTCGGCTGGTGGTACACCTTCGGCAGCGCGACCCTTTTCGTTTTTTGCTTCAGGCTGTGACCGGCATTCTGATGGCGTTGTACTACTCACCCAGTCCGGACCACGCCTACGACAGCGTCTCCTACATTAACAACCAGGCGGCAATGGGGAACTTCATCAGGGGCCTGCATCACTGGGGTGCCTCCGCGATGGTGGTGCTGGTGGTGCTCCACATGCTGCGGATCATCATCATGGGGGCCTACAAGTATCCCCGGGAGGTGACCTGGTTCGTGGGGGTGGTGCTCTTCGTCATCGTCATGGCTTTTGGCTTCACAGGCTACCTTCTGCCGTGGGACGAGAAGGCCTACTGGGCGACCACGGTGGGGACCAACATGGCCGGTACCGTGCCGGTGATCGGCGGGTGGATACTGATACTGCTGAGGGGCGGCACCGAACTGGGAGCGGTGACGCTCACCCGATTCTACGCCCTGCACGTCCTGGTGCTGCCCATGATCGCCCTGATGTTCGTCGCGGCACACCTCTACCTGGTGGTCAGGCTGGGCATCTCCGCACCGCCGGAGAAGATTGAAAGCCGAAAGCAATCCGTCACCCCGGATGATGGTCGGAGGGCGGCATAGATGAGAGCAGCCAGCTTGAATGGAGGTGGTCCCCATGAAGGATGATGAGAAGCAGCGGTATCTGTCCCGCTACGAGGAGCTCAAGCATCAGGGGGAGAGCTTCTTCCCTTACACGGTGGCCAAGGACGTGGTCGTCTCCCTGGCGGTTTTCCTGATTCTGGTGGCGCTGGCGGTCTTCGTTGGGGCGCCTTTAGAGGCGCGGGCCGATCCCACCAACACGGCATATGTGCCCAGGCCGGAATGGTACTTCATGTTCCTCTTCGACATGCTGAAGTACTTCCCCGGCAGTCTGGAGTGGGTGGGGGTCGTCGTCCTGCCGGGTGCGGCCCTGGCCTTCCTGTTCTTCCTGCCGTTCCTGGACCGGGGCCTGGCGAGGCATCCGAGCCAGCGTCCGGTTACCGTGGCCTTGACTTCCCTGGCCGTGCTGGGGATCGTTTTCCTGACGCTGCAGGCCTACCAGTTCAACCCCACAAACCTGATGGCCCAGGCGGCTCAGCTGCTGCACTTCCGCGGCTGACCCCCGGCCGGGTCCATCTTGATCCTGGGGACTGGACGCTCAGATGAAAGGCACGACACCAACGAGACCCACACCCTCGTGATCGAGTTCAAGTAGCCGAATTCTATTGGTTCAGCAGATGGAAGCAGGGCGAATCGTTCACCGCCCTGCTTCCCTGTCCGTGGACTGCCTGGAGCTGATCGCCCCGGTTGAAGACGTTACCAGTTGAGTTTGGAGTGGAGGGACGGCACGGTCCCTGCAGCCACCTAGTTGAAGTTAGACGACCGCGACTAGTGAAAAGAGGGGAACGATGCTGGCGGCGCTGTTCCAGGCCGTGCTGCGGCCGGATCTCTTCTACCTCAATCCTCGAGGGCGGCTGCTGATCGACAGACACGGCTGGACCCTCATCGCGGTCCGCTGGCTCTACTGGTCCGCCGTTTTCTCCCTGCTCCGCGATTATCACGGCAACTGGAAGCCCTTTGTGGCCCCGCCTTTCGGACTGAGCCTGGACAGCTACGCCGCGCTGCAGAGGCGCTTCTCGGTGCTCTTCGGCTTCGCGCTGATGGCTGCCATCGCCGGCAGCCTGGCCGTCTACCTTCGACTTGCGGGGAAAGCCGTCTCGGCGACGAAGGTGCTGAACGTTCTGGGTGTCACCTTTTTCTTTCCCTCAGTAGTCGCCCTCTTCTTCGATCTGATACTCGTCGCGAGAGGCCGTTGGAAGGTGGCCATCCTTGCTCCCCTGCATACGCTGCTCCTGATATGGGAAGCCGCGGCCACGATGGCCGTTCTCGATAAGATCTACCAGATCGAACTACGGCACAGGATCGCCGACATCGCGCTCATCATGGGCGCGTGGATAGCCGCAGCCGTCTCCCTGTGGAGATAGAGGCAGGCCCGCGAGTCTGCCTTCTTGCCCAGAAGACGGCCAGCCGGCGGTTCCCCCTCACCGCGAGTGGCTCCAGCAGTGGCAGACGGCGGCGTAGTCGCCGCAGATAGGGCACTGCTCGATGGCGCATCCCCGATGGTGGTAGCCTCCGACCTCCACCCCACAGTCATCGCAGTAGGGTTCGTAGGAGTACTCCACCGGCGGGCGCCGCTCGTCGCCGTAGCGGATCCGCGGGACCCTCTTCTTTCCTATCTGGAAGTGCTGCCGGGTGCAGGTCGTCGTGCCCGGTACTTCGCCCCCGCAGTCGGGACAGGTTGCCATTTCTTGTCTCCTCGCGCGCATGGGCACCGTCACCGTGCCCGGTCGGAACGGATGCTGCGGAAGCCGATGAGAATCGGTCTGCGATCAGGATACCACCCATCCCGCCTCAAGGCACGCAACCCCACCATCGTGGCTGGAAGGGCTGCACCAAATCAGTAACGGTCCACGGCGTAAATCGGGTAGAATGATCCCTCCCAAGTTCCCGCGACGCGCACCTTTCGGTTGGACCGATCCAGTGGAGATAGATATCCCGGTGTTGTCGATCGAAATACCCTGATGGAGAGTGACCTGTGCATGAGGATCTGAAACCAATCCTTGAGAAGTGCTCCGCCTGGGGCGCGCTGGATACGAAGGTCATCCCGAGTTCTCAAGTGGCCCTGGCCACCTGGGTCCGTTTGAAATGCCAGTACGGCTGTCCCAACTATGGCCTTCGACTGGACTGTCCACCCCACACCCCCGGGCCAGATACCATGGCGCGACTGCTCCAGGAATACAGCAGAGTGCTCCTTCTGAAGCTGAGACGCTACGAGTACTATCGCCCGGAATGGTCTGGGCTGGTGCTGAAGGTGGAGAGGGAGCTGTTCCTCTCCCAATTCCATCGGGCCTTTGCCCTGGGAGCCGGAGCCTGCGGCTACTGCGAGACCGAGTGTGTCCGCCAGACCGGCAGGTGCCCCAAGCCCCAGAACATACGGCCCTCAACCGAGAGCATGGGGGTGGACTGGTTCCAGACCCTGAGGAATGCCGGCTGGGGGCTGAGCGTCGTCACGGAGCGACCCACGGATGGCTTGCCGGCCAGCTACTCGATGATCCTCGTCGACTAGGGCCCGACCGTGCCAAAGTCGGTGAGACCGGGTCGTGCCGCGGGAGCGTGGTGGCATGGCGCAGCACCGCGCCGGTAGGCACAAGCTGGGCCGAGTGCGCCATCGGATGTCGTAGTGCTGGATTGGCTCCGGAGAGGCTGTTGATGATTGGCTCCAGCACCTAGTGGGGGAGACTCACCGGCTGACCTCACAGCGCCAGCAGGAATTGCTTCAGTGGATCGAAGGCAGGGTTGTCCCACGGCCAGCAGCCTGCCTCCGCTGCCGCCCTATCAGCAGGTCGGGTTTGGGGCGCGAGGACAGGAAGGCGTGTGCTCGGGCCTTCCATGGATTCCCCGGCGACGAGACGCCCCTCTGGTCCGCGCACCGGAAGAACTCTTCGACGCAGGGCATGACCGGGTCCTGGGCCACGGCCTGCAGGCAGAGGGTCTCAAGCATACCGGGCGTGGCGGGGTCGGGCAGGATCAACACGTTGACCTGGGGGCTACCCGCCGCAGCGGCCCGCGGCTTTGGCGGCACCGGCAATTGGGCGTTTCGCAGAGCGCTGCATGCGCTCTGGAATGCGCCCCTGGGGTTGCTCTCGGCGTCCCGTACGATGCCGATGGACTCGACCGTGGCAGCGAAGCCGGGAGCGATGCTGAAGGCCTTCAAGAAAGGTCCCAGTTCGTCGATGCCGCCGAAGTCCTGGATCTGTGTATCCCTGCCAATTCCATGTGGCGCATCAGCGCCGTGAAGAACACCGCCGCGTCGCGGCCCTCCACCAGCAACTGCTTCGCCGCGGTGATCTCTCTCGGTTTCGGCATCAGCGTACCTCCAGTTCTGCCTTGAGGGCGACGCCGAGGGTCTCCTGGTCGTAGCTGACGGCGCGGATCTCCTCCCGAACGCGCTCCAGTCGGTGCAGCCGGAGATCGTAGATTGGACCGCTGGAGAAGGCGTTGTGCGCCGCCTGTAGGCACTCCCAGCTGTGGGTGGTGGCGAAGATCTGTACGTCGAACAGTCTGGCCGCTTGGCCGATGGCGGTCCACACTGGCTCCATGACGGCGTGGTACAGTCCGTTCTCGATCTCGTCCACCAGGACTACGCCGTGGGCGTTGGCCGCGATCTTCAGCACGATGGAGGCAAGCCTCGTCATTCCGTCCCCCAGCAGGGCCAAGGGAAGCATCCTGCTCAGCCCCACGTCGCCATAAAGGATCGGCCCACCTGGTCCGGCGATGGTGGCAACCCGCCTCAGCCTCGGCTCCAGGATCCTCAGTATCTCCTCCACGTCGTAGGGGCGGCCCGCACGCTGGCCGTGCGGCTCGCGGAGACCTGGCATCTCCTCCACGTCGTAGGGGCGGCCCAGCACCTCCAGGTCCCCGAAATCCTTGGCGACCTCCTGCTGTGGGATTCGACCGCTGGAGGCGAGGAAGTAGCTAGGAGTGGAGGGTGTGCCGGGAGGAGGGTCAACGTGGATCCCCTGGATATCTACCAGCATGTCGGACCTTTGCTTCCTGTCTGTAGAGTCAGAGAACTCCATCCGCAGCGCCTTGGAAGAAAAGCCGTAGCGCGAGGAACCCGCTTCCCGCACCGGTTCCTCCATCAGGGTGACCGGAGTGGAGGGACGGGGTACCAACTTGAACTCCACGCCGCGTGCCTTGCCGCTCTTCTGCCTCGCATTGATCTTGATGGGCTTTTCGAAAGAGAATTGGTGGAACATGGGTGCCCAGAGCCAGTCGCTGACGGCGTCCGGGTCACCCTGCAACGTGCCCGGTCCCCGAAAGCTGTTGATGGTGGGCAGCAGAGACAGGTTTCCCTCCGCTACCAGCAGGAACACCGCCTCCAGCAGCGCAGTCTTCCCCACGTCGTTGGAGCCGGCGATCAGGTTGACCCGGGCAAGCGGCTCCACGGTCAGCTTCTTGAAGGGACGGTAACGTTCGACTGTCAGTGAGGTGAACATCCGCTGCTCCTTTACCGCCTTGTCGGTGCTCTTCACCGCCGGTAGTTCGTTGCCTAGGTCATTGATAACCTTTACTGCCCGGAAGCGTCGCCATGGTAGGCTGCCCTCTATAGGTTGTCAACGGCCGGCCCGCTCGCTCCTCGCCCATGAGTACAGCCGTGGACATGCCGTGATCTTGTTGCCCAGTTGCTTCCCGCTCATCCCGGTCTCAGCAGTGGACAAGACAGATTGTGAGATGGTGCGAATGGGCGACGTGCCAGCCTACGCGGTCGTGCCGGGAGCTGCGGGAGCGAGCACGCCGCAGGTACCGGGGCGCGCCATTTCGACAGGCCTATCCGCAAAGCGGCGGCTGTTGGCGGTTGTCTACTCCCTGGTGAGGGCGCGGATGATTTCCTCGAAGTTCGAGTACAGGCGGAGCAACGTATCTCGTTCGCCGGTCTCGTAATCGGCGTAGTCGAACCCTGGGGCCATGGTCGTCCCCAGCAAGGCAAACCGGCCGCCCCCTCGGAGCCTCGCTCCCTGCCACACCCCGGCCGGCACCACCAGCTGTGGCCGCATCCCATCCAGGATGTCCGACCCGAGGATGATGGCTCTCGCTGTGCCGTCCGGCCAGAGCTGCAGCATCTCGACCGGATCGCCGAGGTAGAAATGGAAGATCTCGTCGGTGGGGAGGCGGTGCATGGCCGAGAAGCTGTCGGGCGTCAGTAGATAGTAGATGGCGGTGCCGAAGGAGCGATCTCCGGTGTAGCGATCGGGCAGAGTCCCCCTCGGGATGCTCTCCAGGCTACGGTAGCTTTCGACGTAGTAGCCTCCCTCCTTTGGGTGGGGTTGTAGCCTCAGTGCGTCGATGATCTGCTGAGCAGTGATCATGGATGCCTCCAGTACCGGCCTTATCGCCCGCAGGGGCGGAGCAAGTATAACCCATCCGGCGCCGTTGGTTGCCCTGTGCGATCCTGAACCGGTATCATTAATTGATGTCAATCCCCATCGGGCGGTTTGGTAGGAGGCAGCGGCCATGATGCTCCGCACATTGCTGAATGGTAAGATCCACCGGGCCACGGTCACCGGCGCGGATCTGCACTACGTCGGGTCGATCACCGTCGACAGCCGACTGTTGAAAGCTGCCAACATTCTGCCCTACGAGCGGGTCCAGGTGGTGGACGTAGACAACGGGGCCAGGCTCGAGACCTATGCCATACCGGGAGAGGCGGGGAGCGGTACCGTTCAGATGAACGGGGCCGCCGCTCACCTGATGAAGGTTGGGGACATCGTCATCATAATGGCCTACGTC
>DAHXJB010000504.1:0-2078 GCA_027372455.1 Chloroflexota bacterium
GGTGCCTGCCACAACCGATCCTCTGCCTATGAGGTGGACCTCTCGGCTAAGGTCGATCGGTTGAACGGAGAGCGGAGTCGCGGTCCCCTGGCGATGGCGCAGGAGGATTACGCGGCTACCTTGGACTCACTGGGGATCTGCAAGTTCCTGCGCCGCTGTTTCGATGCCTTCTACGTTGAGACTTCGGAGCTGTTCCGTGCTGCCACCGGCCTGGAGATGACCCCGGAGGAGTTACAGCGAGTGGGCGAGCGCGTCACCAATCTGAAGAAGGCCTTCAACATCCGCGAGGGTTGGACTCGCGCCGACGACACGCTGCCCGCAAGGATCTTTGAGGAGCCGTTGCCGACGGGGATCGCCAGGGGCACGCTGCTGTCCAGGGAAGAGTTGGACGGCATGATCGAGGGCTACTACGACGCCAGGGGATGGACGCCGGAGGGGTTGATCCCGCAACAGAAGCTGGCTGAACTGGGCCTCGGCGATCTGTTCACGCTAGCATCGATATAGCGCATCGCCACAGTGATTGTGACAGGTGTAGGGGCCGGCCGTCGTGCCCGCCCTGGGCCGGTGGCGTGATGCGAGCGAGCACAGCGTCACGGCCGGCGACTACACGTCAAAACCAGTGTGGTCGTGTACTAGTGCTTCGACACAGTGAAGGTGATGGTTACTGTCATGCTGAGCGAAGCGAAGTATCTCCACATTCCGCCGAGGAGATCCTTCGCTATCGCTCAGGATGACACTGGTCAGAACCATTGTGTCGCCGCACTAGGGGGAAAACTGCCTGGCAGGATGACCGCACGCCATCAGCGCGCAAATGGATCTTGGGGAACTGAGAATGTATCGACGCCACATCGTCTGCGATTCCTCGGCCTGCACCGGCTGCGGTCTGTGTGAGTTTGCCTGCGCCCTGGAGAAGACGGGCTCCTTCGACCTTGAGCTTTCCCGCATTCGGGTCGCGGCGCCCCAGCCCGCGGCCGCCATCAGCATCGCCTGCCAGCTGTGCGAGGGGGTGCCCTGCGTGGTGGCCTGCCCCCGCGATGCCCTTTCTGTGAGAGAGGCGGATGGCACCATCGCTCTGGACAAGGGGCTCTGCACCGGCTGCGGCTGGTGCATCGAGGCCTGCGATTTCGGGGCGATCGCCCTCGATCCGGCCACCAAGTCGGTGGTGATCTGCGATCTTTGCCGCGACCTCCCTGAGCCGCGCTGTGTGGAGAGCTGCCCCAAGAAAGCCCTCTCCCTTTCGCCCCAGGCCGCGGTGGCCGGTCGCTCCAGGAAGAAGGCGGCGGAGCAGCTGCTCAAAGAATCATAAGGCCTGGATCGTTCCCGTAGGAGCCGGCTCCAGCCGGCGATTGGTATCGTTGGAACAGGACCATCGCCGCCAGGAGGCGGCTCCTACAACTTAGAAACCCACGCCTGGGGCAGATCCAGGTTGGACAATCGCTCCATGTACGGCTTGACGTCGGGATACATCTCCTTGTGAAGTCGTGGCGGTTGTGGCCCAAGGGCTTATGCCACTTCTGGTGGAGCTATTGGAGCTGCTCGCCCGCGCCCGGCATGCCGAGGTTGAAGATCTTTTCCACCTTGACCTTGACCACGGCCGTAAGTGGAGAGTTCATTCCCCTCTGCCGCATGATGGCCACTGCCTGGTCGTAAGCGGGACCAGAGGAGATTATCTCGGGGGTCCCGACGAAGCGGAAGCCCCTCATGGTCTCTCGATCCACCACCGCGATGGCCACCTTGGAACCGTTCGACACGTTGCTCCAGGTCTGCTTGCTGGTCACCTCGTTGAAAGCCAGGTGCTCGTCGTCCAACACCCTGGTGCTGCGCTTTGGACCTACGTTCGGGGTTCCATCGGGGTTTACCGTGGCCACGAAGCACTGAAAACCGGCCACCAGATCCTTCATCTCTTGAGTCAATACTGCCATGAACGTCCCCCAAAGAGAGAGAATGTGCTCACAATGGTAGATGCGAACTCAGTCGCCTGTCAACTATTGCACATGGTTAACTGAAATTGCACCATAAGGTGAGGGGGTTGGGAAAGGGGGACCTCCCGGCTAGAATGAGCGCCGCCGCAAGCAGTG
>DAHXJB010000512.1:0-3177 GCA_027372455.1 Chloroflexota bacterium
ACCTACGGAGCAACAGATCCGATACTGGCTGGCAGGCAATCTCTGTCGCTGCACCGGCTACGATAAGATAGTGCGCGCTGTACTGGACGCCTCCGCCCAAATGGACGAGGAGACTTCTTCGGAGAAGAGCGTTGGATCTGCCAGATCACAATCTCAGGACGTCTGACCGACTGCCAACATTCTCACGAGTGTCGGCCATCGTCCTTGCCGCCGGGCGGTCAGAACGAATGGGTTCGCCGAAGTTGCTGCTGGAGATCGATGGCAAGACGATAATCCGGCGCGTGGTCGACACAGCGTTGTCGTCCCTGGTCTTCGAGATTGTGGTAGTGCTAGGCCAGTACGCCAATGAGATAAAGAGAGGGGTCCCGCTCGGGGCTCGCGTCCGCACGACGTTCAACAGCGGCCATCTGGAGGGACCGCATTCGTCCCTCCGAGCAGGCCTGGCAGCTCTGGATGAATCCATCGAGGCGGCGATCGTGCTGCTCGGCGATCAGCCCTCGGTCAGCCGGGGTGTGATCGACAGCCTCATCGAAGCTCACCAAACCCACCGAGCTCCGCTGGTTGTGCCGGTCTATCAGGGCAAACCTGGTCATCCGATCTTGTTCGATAGGGCACTGTTTCCAGAACTGATATCCGCCTCGGAGAACAAGGGTCGCCGCTCCGTGGTGGCCCGCCATCTGGAATCGGCCACACTGGTTCAGCTGGCTACGGCTCCGCCGATGGACGTGGACACCCCTGAAGACTACCGCCGGCTCAAGATGGAGGCTGAGGAGCTCATCGCCGATCGGAAAGAACGACCTCGGGAAACGGCTGGAAATGAGAAGGTGTGATGACTGACCCAATAGCAAGATTGACCGAGTACTTGGAAAACGGAAGCGCGGCGGCCCTGGCGACAGTGGTAGGTCCTAAGGGCTTGGCACCACGGCTGTTGGGTCGCAAGCTGCTGGTGAGGCCGGATGGTTCGTTTGAGGGCAGCCTCGGGGTGGACACGCTGGATGGTCGAGTGGCTGCCGACTGCCGCGGCCTTTTTGAACTGCCACCACACACGCGCTACTTCAGCATATCGCTGAGTGACGATGAACGCGGGCTTCTCGACTCGGTCACTGCTGATGCGATCGAGATCTTCGCCGAAGCCATGGAGTTGCCTCCCACCCTGCTGATCGTGGGCGCCGGGCATATCTCCCAACCGCTGAGCAGGATCGCCAAAATGCTCGACTTCCGCGTTGTTGTGTTGGACGATCGACCATCTTTCGCGGACCCCACCCGTTTTCCCGATGCCGATTCTGTTATCGCGGGTTACCTGGACCAGGAACTGAAACGGTTCCCAATAAACCATTCCACCTACGTTGTGCTCGTTACGAGAGGACACACCCAGGATGAAGAGTCGCTCCGCCAGATCATAGGCACCGAAGCGGCCTACATCGGCATGATAGGTAGCAAGAGACGGGTGAGCGTCGTGCTCCAACGGATGCTGCAGGACGGGTTCGAGCAGCAATTGGTCGATCGGGTCTGCTCTCCAATCGGCCTCGACATCGGGGCTGAGACCCCGACGGAGATAGCTCTAAGCATCCTGGGTGAGGTAATCAACGTGCGCCGGCGCGGGACGCGGCACGAAGCTTCACTATCCAGTAAGCACAAGTCGCTGTAGGTAGACCTAGCCGAGATTTGCCGGCCCGAAACGCCGCAAAGAGAAGGAGTAGCCGATGCTGGATCTGTTCAGAGAGATTTCTCGGCGCCGCGCCGCGGGCGATACAGTGGCGCTGGCGACTGTCGTGGATGTAAAAGGCTCGACACCTCGGCTTCCCGGGGCGAGGATGATAGTGAAGAGCGATGGCAGCATCCTTGGAACGGTCGGTGGTGGATGTGGCGAAAACGAGGTCTGGTTGGCTGCGCTTGAGGTGTTGCGAACAGGCGTCTCTCAAATGGTGCACGTCGATCTCACCGCCGATGCCACCGCACGGGAGGACGCCGTCTGCGGCGGCACAATGGAGGTGTTTGTGGAGGCGTTGGGCCCCATTCCTCCCTTCAACGCGTAGTTCCGCTACTGCGTCCTTGCCGATGTGGACAGGTCAGGACTCCGGAGAAGACGCTTGTTCCGGGGACTTGTACTGCATCGCCGCCCCTTCCTGCAGCAAGCGGCTGATCTTCTTTGCGGGGTATCCAAGCACCGAGCCCAGGACCTCCACCGTGTGCTCGCCAAGGGCAGGCGTCGGCGTGAACTCCTCGCCGGGAGTCCTCGAGAGCTTCACCGGGTTGCCGGGCACATGCGCCTTTCCGTACCGTGGCTGCTCTATCTCCACGAGCATGTTGCGCTCCTGCACACAGGGCTCCTCCAGCGCCCTGTCCAGGCTGTTCACGGCAGCGGCAGGAATGCCCGCTTCCTCCATAAACCTTGCCCATTCCGCCGTGGTCCGGGTGGAGAGGATATCCTCCAGCATCCGCTTCATCTCTGTTCGATGGGCGTGCCGGGCGCTGGCGGTCGAGAATCTGGGATCGGACGCCATCTCCGGGATCCCCAGCACCTGGCAGAGCTGCTGCCAGAAGCTCTCGGTGCCGATAGTCCACACCAGCAGGCCATCCTTAGTCTTGAAGGCGCCGTAGGGCTCCAGCCCCTGGTGCCCCGTCCCTATCGGTCGGGGCACCTCACCTGTGGCCGTGTACCAGGAGACCAGATAGCTCAACATGGAGAGCTGGGTATCGAACATGGAGATGTCTATGTGCTGGCCCAGGCCACTCAGGTTCCGCTCGGTGAGCGCGGTGAGGATCCCGATCGTCGCGAACATCCCGGCGGCCAGGTCCGCCACAGGAACTCCTGGCTTCACCAATTCACCCTCTTCGGTGCCGGTTACGCTGAGAACCCCGCTGGAAGCCACCACCGCGAGATCGAAGGCCGTACGATGCTGGCAACTCCCGTCAGAGCCATAACCAGTGATGGAGGCCACGATTATTCGCGGATTGACCTCCTTCATTCGGTCATAGGAGATACCCAACCGCTCCAACACGCCTGGACGGAAGTTGTTCAACACAACGTCTGAGACCCTCACCAGATCCAGGAAGGCCTCCCTACCCGAGCGCTTCTTCAGGTCGAGGACCACTCCCCGCTTGTTTCGGTGAAGTCCGACGAAGTAGCAACTCCACTCACCTCGATAGTAGGGCCCCATGTGGCGGAATATCTCG
>DAHXJB010000032.1:0-9978 GCA_027372455.1 Chloroflexota bacterium
ATCGTTGGCGAAGGCCGGCGGCCGACGAGCCAGCCGTGTGAGTGCTAGATTCCATTAGCATCCCCATGCTTCTTCTCCTCATGCCTTATAAGAGTTGGCGCCGTTATTCGAGTTGACGCCAGAGGCGAGCGTCATCAACGCCTCCTCGGTGGCGTGCGCGTGAGTCAGTTCGCCGGCCACGCGACCGGCATGCATCACTATAATCCGGTCGCTCATACCTAAGATCTCGGGCAGTTCCGACGAGATCATGACCACACCGACGCCGGTACTTGCCAAGTGGCGCAACAGCCTGTGGATTTCCAGTTTGACGCCTACATCCACTCCCCGGGTTGGTTCGTCCACGATCAGGACCTTCGGCTTGGTCAGCAGCCACTTAGCGACCATGACTTTCTGCTGGTTGCCGCCGCTCAGGTTCATCACCGTTTGCTCCACGCTCGGTGTCTTGATCTGAAGTCGATGCACCATCTCCTCTGACTCATCGAGGGCTTGACGCCGATTCATGAACAGGCTCCCGCTGAATCGCCGGAGATTGGCGGCTATCATGTTCTCCTGGGCACTCATCTGCAGGAAGAGTCCCTGTTCTTTGCGGTCCTCCGGTAGATAGCCAAGCCCGACGCCAACTGCATCGCGCGGCGAACGAATTGTTGTCTTGCTGCCGTTCAGGTAGATCTCACCGCCTAGTAAGGGATCGGCGCCAAAGATCGCCCGAGCAACCTCGCTGCGCCCAGCCCCGGCCAGGCCAGCCAGTCCCAGGATCTCGCCCTTGTACAGCTTGAAGCTTACATCTGTGAACTTCTCTCCCCTGAGTCCCACGACCTGCAACAGACACGTCTCGGTCGGTTGGCCCATCTCCGGGTAATACAGGCTGAGATCGCGCCCAACCATCATGGAGACGATGCGATCTTCGGTTGCCTCGCGGGCGTCAAGAGCGCCGACAACTTTGCCATCCCGAAGCACCGTCAACCGATCCGAGATCTGGAGCACCTCGCTCAGTTTGTGACTGACGTAGAGAACAGCCACACCTTCGCTCTTGATCCTACGGATGACGTCAAAAAGGAGTTGGGTCTCGTGCTCGGCCAGGGCCGAAGTTGGCTCGTCGAGAATCAGGAGCTTGGCCTTGCCGGAGAGAGCTCGGGCAATTTCGACGAGTTGCTGGTCACCAGTACTGAGGTCACCGACCGGTGCCGACGGATCTAGGTCCACCTCGAGAAGTTGAAGCGCGTTGCGCGCCAGTTGGTTCAGCGCGCCGGTGTCGATCAGCCCCAGCCGGTTGGTCGGTTGGGTATTGATGAAGATGTTCTCGGCCACGCTCATCGCTGGCACCACGGACAGTTCCTGGTGCACTATCTTGATGCCCAGCGCTTGGGCCTGCTTGGGATCAGCCAATTCGATCTTGCGGCCTTCCAGGAGGATCTCGCCAGTGTCCCTTCGGTGTACGCCGGCCAGAATGAGCATCAAAGTGGACTTGCCGGCACCGTTCTCACCCAGGACCGCGTGTACCTCTCCGCGGCGCAGAGTCATACTCACGTCATCCAGTGCCTGGGTACCCGGAAAGGCTTTGCTGACGCCTCGGACTTCAAGCATAACTTCATCGGTCATGAGCACTCCCCGTGAGTTCAATTCTCACTTGCCAAAGACCCCCTGTACTGGTACCAGCCCACAACTGACCGGACCACGACCCAAGGGCCAGGATAGGTTGGGAAAAGTTCTGGTGATTCCAGGTTTCACCGTCATCGAACGAGATCGCGATGCTGCGGCTCGTGGCGGCCACTAGCATTTTGTTCAGGTAAAGCAAGTAGTTGATGCATGCCGTAGATGGCCAGGCGATTGTCTGCTCCCACGTCTCGCCTCCGTCGAGCGACCGGAACAACCCAGACTCCTCAGTGCCGGCAAGTACATTGGCGGGCATTCCTGCCAGGATCACAGGTGAGAAGGAGAGAGACAGCACCGGGGACACGTCCTCGATCAGCGTTACCTCTCGCCAGGCTCGCCCGCCGTTGGTGCTGCGGAAGAGGCCACTTTCGGTGCCGGCAAACAGCGTCTCGCCGTGGCCGAAATCGGGTACCAGGGCCAGACTGATTACGTTGAGATCGAGGAGACCGAAGTTCCAGGCTACCCAAGTGCGGCCTCCGTCATCCGAGCGCAGGACACCGTCCTCCGCTGTACCTGCAAAGGCGACGCCGTCGCGGGCAAAGGCGGGCGACAGACATAGGGATGTAACTCCAGCAATCGGTCGTGGCGCGGTGCCGACGGTCCACGAGTGGCCGTCGTCGTCTGTCCGAAGAATACCGACGGCTGTGGCAATGAGCAGGGTCTTGTCGCGTTCAAATGCTGGTGACGTAGCGATGGCCGATACCATCGCGTCGTTCCATGGCCCTTTGACCGGTTTCCACTTACGTCCAGCGTCCTTGCACTCCCATAGCCCGTGCTGGGCCGCCACGTAGCATGCGTCTGCGCCAACTCCGACCACGCTCAGGATGCCCCCGGTCTCGTTAGGCAAAGATGCCATGGGCTGCCAATCAAGCGAGTAGGAGATTTTGGGATTCATCATGGCTCCACCATCACAGGGCGAAGTGGCGCGTGGACCACGGCGTCAGTAGTGAGCACCATTGAGGCGCCGCTTACCGCCGCCCGCAGCGCAGCCTCGACCACCGGTAAGGGATCAACGATTCCGGCACTTAGCAAGTCGATGACTCGGCCGGTACGTGCGTCTAGGCCCCAGCCAGGTTTGGTGCCGCGGGTCTGTTCGACCACCGTGCTGGGTTCTAGGCCAGCGTTGCTGGCAATCGTTCTCAGAGGCTCCTCAAGAGCACGGTGAAGCACCTTGAAGGCCATGGCCTCGTCTTGGTCGTAGGTCTTGGCGGCGGCGACGGCCGATTGGCAGGCCAGCAGAGCACTGCCCGCGCCCGGGAGCGCACCGCCACTCATTGCCTGTCTAAGCACGAGCACAGTACGCTCGGCCAGCGAACGACGGTATTCCAGTTCGGACGCGGTGGGAGCGCCTATCCGCAGCTTGGCAACGCCGCCGATCAGCCGGCCCAGGCGTCGACGGAGTGCGTCGCGCTTCGGATGGTCGCCTTCTCCCCTGAGTGCGGCGCGCACCGAGGCGATGTGCGCTCGGAGGGCGTGGGAATCTCCGCGCCCTCCAACGATCCCAAAGTACTCACTCGTCGCCCAAGCCTCACGGGCACGACCCAGATCTTCAGTCGCAATTCGACCAAGCGACTCGCCAGAGGCCTGCCAGATGACCCTCGCCCCGCTGAGTGCGCTCAGGTCCTCCAAGTTCGCTGCCTCATCGGATCCAAAACCTGGCGCGAGCACGACTAGCGAATCGAGGGTCTTCGACTGGCGGTTGACTGCAAGCAGGCCCAACACGGGGTCGGCAACATACCTGCAGACGATGAAGAGTGTGGATAGGCCAGCCGCATGCGCGGTTTCGAGCACCGGTAGCAGGTCTGACGGGTCACGAAGAGCGTGGTCGGTGAGCAGCACGGCCGGGTTCACGAGCGAGGCGCGTCGCCGTTCCTGGTCGGTAGTGAAGACCGGGGATACCCATCCGCCCTTCCAGAATGCCCCCTCGACGTATTCCCGATAGAGTTCCCGTCCCTGGCCGAGTTCCACCTGCACGTATCCGTCGGTGCCGACGATCTCGAGGATCTCTGCGAGCATCTGCGCCAAGTCCTGGTCGGGGCACAGGGCATTGGCCACGCGTGTAATGGTCTCACGGCCCTCAATGGGCACAGCCATTCGCCTCAGCGCGCCGATGGCCAGCTCGGTTGCGCGTTCCAAACCCTGCCGAAGACGCACAGCGTTGCCACCCGATTCGAGGTAGGGCAGTGCGGCTCTTAGCAGCGACTGAAGGAGCACGGCGGTAGTTGCTGTTCCATCACCGACCTGCTCGTGCACCCGCCAAACAGCATGGCGGAGCAGCATCGCGCCCACATCGGTGTCCGGATCGGCGAGGGACTTGACCTCATACGCAATCTTGGCCGCGTTGTCGTACAGGAAGGGCGGCGTGTCGTTGCGCATCCCCTGCATGGCTACCAAGCGAGGGTTAGGACCTAGAGTAGGTCGCAGCGCGCGAGCTAGTAGATCTACACCTCGCATGATCCGGGGCGTCACCTCTGGTTGGAGCACAATCCTCTGGCTACTAGTCGCTGCTTGCCACATCTACCACTTTCCCTGTGCTGGTTCAGACGCCAACCCGCTGCCAACTCTCAGCCTCGTGGCGGTACGGCCGATCCGGCTGAGGCGCGAACACAAAGAACAGTCGCAAATAGTCATCACCATCGTTGATGAGCTGGTGAGGAACGGCAGATGGGATGTAGACCACGGTTCCTGCGTGCACCGAATGTTCACGCCCACCGAGGATCGCCCTACCGTGGCCACTCACAAAGTAGTAGATCTCTTCCTGTTCGACATGGATGTCCGGCACGCTGTGGCCATGAGGCGGAACGGCGAAAAGGCCCGCTGTCAGATTTCTTGCACCGCACAACGCGTTATCCACCAGAAAAGACACTTGTCGAACATCCGGCATCGGAGACTCAAACGTGGGGGCTTCACCAGGCTGAATGACCCACCCCACAGAGTTGCGCTGAGCAGACATGGTGAGTAGCCTCCAATCGTTCTAAGACTTGGTGTAGGTGAACTCCTCACCCTGGGTCATCAGTCGAATTTCGGCACCGGGAGCCAGTTCGCGACAGGCTCCCAGGAAGCGGGCTGGGTTGCCATTATGTTCGGCGAACATCCAGAAATGAGCGGGAATGGCCAGGCGGGCACTGGCGAGGCTGACCAGCCGAGCGGCATCGTCCGGGTCCATGTTGCCGAAGACGCCGTTGATGCAGGGCAGAACGATATCCGGCTTTAGCGCTGCGATGGTCTGCATCTTCTCCGGGCGAAAGGCACTGTCGCCTGTGTGATAGATGCGTAACCCCCCGAAATCGATCACGACGCCCAGAGAATCAGGAGCTAACTCACCGTGGTCGGCGAAGACTGCGATAAGCTGCACACCGTTGAAGGTATATTCGCCGCCCTCCTTCATTTCTATGTAGCGATCGGGAGCGAGACCAACGCGCCTGTAGAACTCCACACACCTGGCCGGGCCAGCGAAGTGTGTGCGAGGGTTGCGAGCTATCACGGGTATTGCATCGGTATCGAGATGGTCCTCGTGCTCGTGGGTGCTAATTACTAGGTCGGCCTCGACATCCTCAGGAGCAATAGGGCTGGTCATGATTCGCTTGAATCCATGCTGCCGCTCGACCACATCTGACAGGTAAGGATCGATGTAGATGACCATGCCGGAAGCGGTCTTGAAGACAAACCCGGCTTGCCCGAGCCAGAATATGGCCAGGCCGCCGGCAGGTGCCTGGGATTCGCGGATGGCTCGTGCGAGGTTTTTCACAACCTTGCCCCCTTCATTCCCGTGCTGCTACGCCGAACGGATCGACTCAAGTTGTTTGGGTGTCGATTGAGCGTCCGGTCCCATGTTCTTGTAGAGTTCTGAGATGCGAGTGTAGGAGCCGGTCAAGTGTTCGTCGATCACTCGGAGGGCGGTTTCTTCGTCCCGGTTGCGCAGAGCGTCAACGACTGCGGCATGCATCGTGACCGTCAGTTCCCGGAAGTCGGAGTTCGCGGAGTTGCGCATTAGGAGAAACATATAGGTTTGTGACCTCAGATTAGACCAGCAGTCGAAGAGCCGTTGGTGGTGAGCAGCACGGAACACTAAGTCGTGGAACCGAACATCCAGATTTGCAACCTCTTGCGCCGATACCCCGCGGGCGAATGCTTCCATCATCTCTTTCAGCACCGCTTCCATTGCGAAGATATCCTCCGGACTGGCTTTGCAGGCGGCTTGTTGAACGGCCAGCCGCTCCAACGCCACGCGCAGACTGTACACCTCCTCTATGTCGTTCTGAGATAGTCGCGCGACTGTGGCGCCGCGATGCCGCTGGATCAGGACCAGTCCTTCGTTGCCAAGCGCTGTCAGGGCCTCGCGGACAATACCCCGGCTCACACCCAGTACTGTGGCGAGGGCGTTTTCTCGGAGATGTTCGCCTGGCGCGAAATGGCCGTGCAGGATCGCTTCCCGCAGGCGGTCTGCCGCTTCCTCGGCTAGAACGCGCCTAGGTGCGAGCGATAGCACAGAAGCCAGATCAGTCATAAGGGTTTCTCCTGGGAATCAGCGGAATGGTGGCAGTCGACTGTCTGCATGCGGATTGTCGGACAATCAACAGTTGGCATATTGAAGCATGGGAGCTGGTCCGTGTCAATACCCTGTATCCTCCTAATTCGCGGATTCGGATATTCGGATTGAGGGAGGGGCAGGGAGGTGAGGAAACAGAGAGCATATAGGATTTGAGGATCGGATTGGCGAGAGATTGGGGGACAGGGTTTGCAAAGTTGCTTTGCAAAGTGTCGCCTTTTCAAATGGATGCCGACTGGTTACAATGAGTCCACTGGCGCTGACCCCGATCTCACCCCCCACGAGTGAGAAGGCCCGTGGATCTGGCATAGCCGGTGTAGCGCTCAAGGAACAACCGAGCTCGAGCCAACATTGAGGTGCAGTGGGACACCACAAAGGTGTGGAAGGTTAAGCCCCTGGATTGGATACAGTACCCTTGAAAGTCAAAGTCAGATTCTTCGCTCTATACCGGGAACTGGTCGGCCTGCGGGAGACTCAGGCCGACCTACCCCAGGGGGCCACGGCCATGGATGCGTGGCAGCTCTTTGCGCGGAGTCACCCCTCCCTGGCGCCCAACCTGCCCCACACCCGATTCGCGGTCAACGGAGAGTACGTCGATCCCAAGGTGGCGCTCCATGACGGGGATGAGCTTGTGTTCATCCCCCCGGTGAGCGGGGGTGCAGGCGGCGAAGCCTCCGACGGATACTCGACGTTCGAGATCACCGACCAGCCAATCGACGTGAATGGGATGGTCGAAGCGGTACGACAGGACGAGGACGGGGCCGTGGTGACCTTCGTCGGCGTGGTCCGCAACGAGAACCGGGGTAAGGCAGTGCTCTACCTGGAATACGAGGCCTATCCGGAGATGGCCACCGCCAAGATGATGGAGATCGGCGAGGAGATCGCAACCCGGTGGGGGTTGCGCCATCTGGCCATGATTCATCGAGTGGGCCGAATGGAGATCGGCGAGGCCAGCGTGGTGATCGCCGTGGCGGCATCCCATCGAGAGGTAGCCTTCGAGGCCTGTCGCTACGCCATCGATCGCTTGAAGGAGACCGTGCCCGTCTGGAAAAAGGAGGTCTACGCCGACGGCCAGGTGTGGCTGGGCGTGGGAAACTGATACAAGCAATCATCTTCTCAGGGAGAAATCGTGCCATACTGCTTACAATGCGGCGGATCGCTGGTGGAGCAACTGCCGCCCGATGACGATCGGCTCCGGATGGTCTGTCCCCTCTGCGGCCACGTCGCCTACAGTAATCCGAAGGTGGTAGTTGGAAGCCTGCCCGTGGTGAACGGCAAGGTGCTACTGATGCGCCGGGGGATCGAACCGAGCTACGGGTTGTGGACCTACCCCGGCGGTTTCCTCGAAATGGATGAGAGCGCCGAGGAGGGTGCCTCCCGTGAGGCTCGGGAGGAGCTGAACATCGGGGTGGGCAGGTTGCGACTGCTGGGAGTGTACAGCAGGCCCTCAGCAGGTATCGTGACCATAGTCTATCTGTCGGATCTGATCGAGGGAGAGCCGCAAACCACCCACGAAGCGCTGGAGACCGGCTTCTTTGGCCCCGACGAGATCCCATGGGAGGAGCTGGCCTTCCCAACCACCGTAGGCGCTCTGCGAGATTGGGCCGCCACGATCCGCTAGAAAGCGTGGTCCATGGATCAGGAGTCTCATCTTCAGGATGGCTTCCGACGAGCCATCACCTATATGCGTATCTCCGTCACCGACCGGTGCAACCTGCGCTGTGTCTACTGCATGCCCCCCGAAGGGGTTCCGTGGATCCCCCATCCTGGCATCCTCAGCTTCGAGGAGATCGAGCGAATCGTCCGCGCGACGGCAACCGTCGGGATGCGCAAGATTCGGATCACCGGGGGAGAGCCGCTGGTTCGTCGAGACCTCGTCCAGCTGATCGCCCGCCTGGCCGCGGTCCCGGGCATCGAAGACATCGCCATGACAACCAACGCCACCCTGATGTCCCAGTTCGCCGAGCCGTTGGCCCGGGCCGGGCTTCAGCGAATCAACGTGAGCCTAGACACTCTTAAGCCGGACCGCTTCGCCCGCATCACCCGTGGGGGACATCTGGAACAGGTGATGGAGGGGATAAAGGCCGCGGAGAAAGCAGCTATCGCCCCTATCAAGATCAACGCCGTCGTGCTCCGAGGGGTCAACGACGACGAACTGCTGGATCTGGCCCGACTTACGATAGATCGGCCGTGGCATATGCGATTTATCGAGGCGATGCCACTGGATGGCAACCTGCCAGTCGAGAAGCAGGGCTTCATCTCAGCCGACGAGATCATGGAGAGGCTGGGGGAGTTGGGAACTCTAGAATCTTGCTCGGGGCCCAACGGCAATGGTCCCGCCCGTTACTTCCAGCTACCCGGCGCGCGAGGAACGATTGGGGTCATTAGCCCCATGAGCCACTTCTACTGCGAGAACTGCAACCGGGTGAGGTTGACGGCCGACGGCCGTCTGCGGCTTTGCCTGTTTTCAGATCAGGAGATCGATCTACGGACCCCGCTACGCGACGGCGCCACGGCCGAGGAGATCGTGGCCCTATTCCATCAGGCGATCCTGACCAAGCCGGAGCGACACCACCTGGAAGTTGGGCGGTCCAACTGCAACCTACGAGCCCTCGCCCAGATCGGGGGTTGAGGGGAGCCATCCGCTATCAGCAATCGAGGGTCGGTATGGCTAAGCATCTGACCTAGTGCGGCGACACAATGGTTCTGACCAGTGTCATCCTGAGCGATAGCGAAGGATCTCCTCGGCGGAATGTGGAGATGCTTCGCTTCGCTCAGCATGACAGTAACCATCACCTTCACTGTGTCGAAGCACTAGGATGGCATACACAATTCGCCGTCATGCCCGCGAAGGGAGCATCCAGGATTCTCTCCGCGTGATGGTGTCCTGGACCCCCGCTTTCGCGGGGGTGACGAAGGGCAGATAATCTGGGGCTACGTGCTTAGGGGCGCGATTGTCGCGCCCCTGTTGCATTCTGAAAGAGCTGATAGCTATCTTACGCCGCGTGCAGAGGCTCCGGCTCCTGCTAGAGGCTCCGGCTCCTGCTCCTGCTCTGGCTCCGCTGCGGGCTCCTGTTCCTGATCGTCTTCCTGCCGAGCGTCCTCACCCTTCTTTCGTAACACTACGTAGGCACCTATCAACACACGGGCATGGAAATCGACCGACACCTCGTAGCCGATCTTGCCTGCCTGCCGCAGCTCCTCCAGAGCCTGGGCAGCATGCTGCGGCAAACCAACATACAGCTTGCCCTGTTCATCCTCGAGGGCAGTCACCTCGTCGCTGTCGATTCCGAAGCGACGCCGAATATCTACGATGGGCATCAGGCTCTTTGTCCCAATGTACCATCGGAGGGTGCTCTTGCTTAGCTTCTTCATAGGACGGCACCAACTTAGTCATCCCCACCCCTGTCACCAACCCAATGCTGGCCCCTATCCCGGCAGGAACGAGACCAACTGCGATCGTCGGGGGCATGGTTCACAGAAACGGCGAGACAGCGTAACAGTCGCCCTGGTGGCTCCAGTGGCCCATCCTGGCCCCAGGGCGAGCGGCGCTCGCCCCTACGACTGGCACACCGTCGCTGAACCATGCCTCGTCGGGGAGGCATCCGGTAGAGACGCGGGAAACCGCGTCTTCGCTATCGATGATAACAGAAGGCGGCTTGACCTGCAAAGTTTAGCTAGCGAGTGCTTGCAAATCGATGGTAGAGGAGACTGCCTGCCTATTCGGCCTCAGAGATCAGGAAAGAGCAGATGCGGTCTCCGCGACCGATGCAACC
>DAHXJB010000061.1:0-3328 GCA_027372455.1 Chloroflexota bacterium
GTAGGAGCGAGCTCCTGCTCGCGATACCGTCGCCGGCAGGAGCCGGCTCCTACGGATCACACACGACATTGGAGACGACGATGCCCGCGCGAGTGTACATACCGACCCCCTTTCGACATCTCACGGAAGGCAAGGCCAAGATCGAGGTGGAGCCCGCCACGGTCGGTGCAGTCCTGGACGACCTGGAGGCCCGCTACCCCGGGTTGGCACAGCATATCCTTGACTCCAGGGGCAAGATCCTTCACCACGTGAACCTTTACGTCAACGAGACCGCCATCGAGGAGTTGGGGGGCAAGACCGCACCACTGCGAGAGGGCGATGAACTCTCCATCATCCCCGCCATGGCCGGCGGCTCGACGCCCTTCACCCGGGAGCAGGTGATGCGCTACAGCCGCCACATTCTCCTGAGCGAGGTGGGGGGCCAGGGTCAGCGAAAGCTGCTGGAATCCAAGGTGTTACTCGTCGGGGCGGGAGGTCTCGGCTCTCCCGCCGCCCTCTATCTGGCAGCGGCCGGGTTGGGAACCCTGGGGATAGTGGACTTCGACACGGTGGACCTCAGCAACCTCCAGAGGCAGATCCTCCATGGCCAGAGCGACGTGGGCAGGCTGAAGGTGGACTCGGCGGCCGACACCTTGGCCGAGATTAACCCGGACGTCAGGGTGGTGAAGCATTTGGAGAGGCTCTCCTCGGAGAACGCCCTCGAGATTTTATCCGGCTACGATGTGGTGCTGGACGGCACCGACAATTTCGCCACTCGGTACCTGATCAACGACGCCTGCGTCCTGCTGGGTAAACCCCTGGTCCACGGTAGCATCTTCCGCTTCGAGGGCCAGATCACCCTCTTCGCCCCGGGCAAGGGCTGCTACCGCTGTCTCTTCGCCTCCCCTCCACCTCCAGGCGCCGTACCGAGCTGCGCCGAGGCCGGCGTTCTGGGGGTGCTGCCAGGCATCGTGGGCTCCATGCAAGCGGTGGAGGCCATCAAGTGGATCCTCGGGATCGGGGAGCCGCTGGTGAACCGGCTGCTGCTGTTCGACGCCCTGGCGATGGAGTTCCGAGAGGTGAGGATCAAGCGGGATCCTCGGTGCCCCATCTGTGGGGCGGAGCCCACAATCCACGAACTGATCGATTACGAGTGGTTCTGCGGCCTGCACGAGCCCGCCGTCGTATCGTAGCTGTTCCCGCGGAGACCCGGACGCCGCAGGGTGTCGGCCTCCGGGATACCCCACCATAGAAAGGAACGACCATGCAAGAGATTCAGACAGACCGCGAACTCGACATCCGAGGCGAGGTGTGCCCCTACACCTTCGTCTGGTCAAAACTGACCCTGGAGGAGATGGAGGCCGGCCAGACGCTGAGGATCATCGTTGACCACCTGCCCGCCACCACCAACGTGCCAAGGAGCCTGCTTGCGGAAGGCCACCGGGTCCAGAAGGTAGCGCGGCTCAACGATACCGACTGGGAGATAGTGGTGCTGAAGAAATAGATCCTGAAACCGACCTCGGTCAATTGAAGCAAGTTGACGATGGCGCCCGGCAACGGTAAGATGGCGTCAGATCGAATAGGGAGTGGCAATGGTGCCCCGTGAGGGGCTAAGAGCGAAGTCGGTGAGAATCCGACACTGTCCCGCAACTGTGATGCGATCGTGGTCTAGCGATCGATAAGTCAGGCCGCCTGCCATTGCCGGGTTACATGCGCCTCCGAGAGAGGGGAGTAGGTATTTGTTGAGAACAACGTTCCCCCTGCTCCCCTGTAGGCAGGGGGTTTCTGTTTGTGTAGGAGCATTCTCTCCCTTTCACCTCTTCGAGCGCAGACCCTTTGCTTTCCCCGATTCGATCTTCTAGATAGATATCAGGAAGTCTTTGATAATTCTTGGGGACACCCCAGACCCCGCCAGAAGGGGCTTCGCCCCTTCTGGACATCCCTGAGACTATCTACCACTTGGTTAAGGGTACTAGGTGACAGGTCGCGAGGAGTGATGCCGGTGACAGGAGCAGTTGTGAGTCGGGATAATGCTGGAAGATCTTTCGTCGGGCCGGAGCTTCGGCGACTTGGCACGTTCTTCGCCATTGTGGCGCTCTTACACGTCGCGGGCTGGGGTACCCTGCTGTTCCTAGTCGCGCCGAAGTATCCGTCGGCTCTGGGATTAGGGGTTGGCTTCACTGCCTATCTTCTCGGGCTGCGCCACGCCTTCGATGCCGACCATATCTCGGCCATCGACAACACCACACGCAAGCTCATGGCCGAGGGAAAGCAACCCCTGGGAGTAGGCTTCTTCTTCTCTCTGGGCCATTCCACCACGGTCTTGGTCCTCGCCGTCGCCATCGCCTTCTTCCAGCAGATGGCCGGCCAGATTGCCAGCAACAACCAGACACTGCGAGACATCGGCGAGTTCATTGGGACTGGAGCCTCCGCCATCTTCCTGTACCTCATCGCGGTGCTCAACGTGGCGATCCTTATGGACGTGATCAAGGTAGTGCGAGACGTGCGCAAGGGGAGGTACACCGAAGAGAGGCTTGAGCAGCAGCTTGCAGTCCACAGCTTCATGAACCGCTACTTCAGCCGCGTTTCGCGGGCCGTGGGGAGCAGTTGGCAGATGTTTCCCGTGGGGTTCCTCTTTGGGCTTGGGTTCGACACGGCCAGCCAGGTAGCTCTCCTGGCCCTCGCAGCGGGGGCAGAGTCAAAAGGGTTGCCCTTCTATGCGATCCTGTGCCTGCCGATCATTTTCGCCGCCGGGATGTCCGTGATGGACACAGCCGACGGGGCATTCATGAATCGGGCTTACTCGTGGGCGTTTTCGGGACCGATCCGCAAGATCTACTACAATCTCACGGTGACCAGCCTGTCCATCCTCGTGGCGCTGTTGGTCGGCAGTGACGAGCTTCTCGAGATTGTGCGTGACCGTCTGGACCTGTCCGGCCCGTTTTGGAACTTCATAGCGTCTCTTGACCTCGGCGTCCTGGGCTACCTGATAGTCGCGCTATTCGTCATCACCTGGGCCATTTCCTACGCGACGTGGAAGCTGTTGCGGATCGAAGAACGTTGGTCACTTTCCTCCGCACCTTTGGCGGAAGGGACTGAGCACGGCTCGCCCGGGCCGGCCGGGGAGGCATAGGACGTCACCCCGCTTGATAGCCGCGACGCGAGTATCCCCACTGAAACCCGTTGGAAGAACGGATCGGAACCAGAGCTAGTGCTTCGACACAGTGAAGGTGATGGTTACTGTCATGCTGAGCGAAGCGAAGCATCTCCACATTCCGCCGAGGAGATCCTTCGCTATCGCTGTTCAGAAACTTCAAGTTTCTGTGCTTCGCACAGGGTTCCCGGAACC
>DAHXJB010000049.1:0-10536 GCA_027372455.1 Chloroflexota bacterium
AGGGTATCGCCCGCATGTCGAGCCTCGTCGATTACCCCGACCATCGCGTCCCCGGCGGTAGGATCACCACATCGCACCGGCGAATCCTCGACGAGGCTCCAGTACCGCTCGTTCCTCTCCCCCCAAGCTCCACGCCGATCGGTAGCAACCCACCCGGCTTGGTCGGCCACCACACCGCCAATGGCCACGGTCTCACCGCGCACTTCGATCCCGAAATGGCTCAGCAACCTCCTGGCGACGGCACCCAGCGCCACGCGCATGGCCGTCTCCCGGGCACTTGCCCGCTCGAGAACGTTCCGCACGTCATCGTGACCATACTTCAGAACACCGGGGAGATCGGCATGTCCCGGCCTCAGACGGGTCATCGGCTCCACGGGCTGCTCGGGAGGCTCGGGGCCCATCCGCTCTACCCAGTTGGTCCAATCCAGATTCGTGATCTGAAGGCTGATTGGACTCCCCAGGGTTCGCCCATGGCGAACACCCGAAAGCAGCTGCACGCGGTCCTTCTCGATCTTCATCCGCCCGCCCCTGCCATGTCCTCCCTGGCGGCGCCGAAGCTGCTGATCGATCTCGTCCTTCAGCAGTGAAAGCCCCGCGGGCATGCCCTCCAGCACACCCACCAGCGCCTGCCCGTGGGACTCCCCGGCGGTGAGCAGCCGCAACACCCTAAGCATAGCCCGGCCTCCTTCCTTCGAGGCGTGAACGTAGATCGATAGGATTGGAGGACACCCGGTCCAGATCATCCCAGAAACTGGGATAGGAAACCTCGGCTGCCTCCGCGTCACGAATCGCCGTCTCGCCCTCCGCCACCAGGCCAGCCACCGCGGTGGCCATCGCCATTCGATGGTCCCCGTAGCTGAGGCAGAGGCTGCCTCGAAGGCTATGCCCTCCACGAACAATCAATCCGTCGGGCAACTCCTCCAGATCAACCCCGAGCCGAGCCAACTCCATTGACACGGCCCGCAATCGATCCGTCTCCTTCACCCGCAGTTCGGCCGCGTCGGAGAAGCGGGTCTCCCCCTCAGCGAATGCCGCCGCGACCGCCAGCACAGGTATCTCGTCGATAACCCGCGGGACGAGTGCCCCTCCAACCTGAGTGGCCCGAAGTCGACTGGATCGGGCCACCAAATCGGCCACCGGCTCTCCACACCGCTCTCCCCTGGGGATCACCTCGAGCTCAGCACCCATAGCCTCGAGCACCTCCAGGATACCGGTGCGCCCGGGGTTCACACCCACGTCGCGAATCGTGATCTCCGCATCCGGATGGATTGCCGCGGCCACCAGCCAGAAGGCAGCCGAAGAGATGTCACCGGGCACTTCGAGGCTCTGGGCCTTGAGGGCCGCTCCAGGGCTCAGGGTAATGACGCCGTCCTTCGCGGTCACGCGCGCTCCCTGGGACAACAACATCCGCTCCGTGTGATCACGAGATGGCTGAGGCTCCCTGATCGTCGTCGGCCCGGCGGCGTAAAGTCCCGCCAGCAGCAGAGCCGACTTCAACTGGGCGCTCGCCACCGGAAGGGCGTAATCTATCCCCACAAGCTGGCCACCCCTCACAGCCATTGGCGGCAGAGTGTCCCCATTCCGAGCCCACAGCTGCGCGCCCATCTTCCTGAGGGGATCTATCACCCTCTTCATCGGGCGAGAGCAGAGCGACTCGTCCCCTGTGATGATCGAGAGAAATGGTTGGCCCGCCAGGAGACCGGCCAGCAGCCGCATGGCGGTTCCCGAGTTTCCGGCGTCCAGAACCCCCTTCGGCTCTCGCAGTCCACGCAGCCCGCCCCCCACCACCCGAACTACACCGGGCTTTCCCAACTGCTGGATCTCGCATCCCAGAGCTCGGAGGCAGCGAAGCGTAGACACGCAATCCGCACCGGGACCGAGGTTCGAGATAGTCGCCTCGCCCTCGGCGATGGCGTTCAACATCAGAGCCCGATGAGAGATGGACTTGTCCCCTGGGACCCGAAGCTCACCTCGCAGCCGTCGCGCCGCCTGCACCACGCGAGTGCTCATGCGGCCACCACCGCGGCATCGACCTCGCCGGCAACCTTGCGACCGACCGCAGCCCCGACCATGCGCAGCGAGCCCATCAACTCCGCGAAATTGGGCAGGTTCAGCGACTGCGGGCCATCCGAAGCGGCGGTATCCGGCGAGGGATGGACCTCGATCAGCAACCCATCGGCGCCAGCGGCCACTGAGGCCAACGACATTGACTTCACCAGGTACCACTTCCCGGTTCCGTGGCTCGGGTCCACCACTACCGGCAGGTGGCTGAGTCTCTTGACTACCGGCACAGCGCTCAGGTCCAGGGTGTTTCCAACAGCCGTCTCGAAGGTGCGGATCCCGCGCTCGCAGAGGATGACGTTGAAGTTGCCTGAAGCCATGATGTACTCGGCTGCCATCAGCCACTCCTCGATGGTCGCAGCCATGCCGCGCTTCAGCAAGACCGGCTTCTCAGTCTTGCCCACTTCTCGGAGTAGCGGGAAGTTTTGCATGCTCCGGGTACCGAGTTGAAGAATGTCGGCGTGCTCTGCCACCACCTGGACCTGATCCGGCTCCATCACCTCTGTTATGATCTTGAGACCGGTGCGCTCTCGAACCTCCGCCAGGATCCGGAGTCCATCCTCGCCCATTCCCTGGAAGGAGTAGGGGGAGCTTCGGGGCTTGAAGGCGCCGCCACGCAGCACCTTTGCTCCCGCCGCCTTTACTGCCAGTGCCGCCTCCATCATCTGGTCGAGGCTCTCGACAGAGCAGGGGCCCGCCATCACCATCACTTCCGGCCCGCCAATCTCGAGGTCACCCACTCGTACTATGCTGTCGAAGGGCTTGAACTCCCGGCTCGCCAGCTTGTAAGGTTTGCTGACGGGGGTGACCCTCTCCACCCCCGGGAGCATCTCCAACTGCTCCACCAGCTGTGGCTCGAATCGGGTACCGATCACCCCAATCACGGTGCGCTCCTCTCCTCCAGACAGGTGGCCCTGCAGCCCCTTGCTCTCCAGACGCTTCAGGACTCCCTGGATCTCCTCTTCTTTGGCATGGCTCGACATGATCACGATCATAGTGGCTTCCCTCTCCCTTCCACTTCCATCATCGAACAAACAGAAGGAGCAGAGGATTTCTCCTCTGCTCCTTCGGCATGACGGGGTCTGGGGATCCCTATCGACTAAGGAGCCCCGTCATGCCGGCTTCTAAAGTAATACCAGGAATACCAGGCTGTTGCTGCCATCGGTCTTTCGATAACACAAGATCTCGGGTCCACCCCGAGCTATCCACGCGGCAGTATACGGTGGTTCCAATGCCCTGTCAACAATGAAAACGTGTCGACCATAGCCAGGCTGCCGCGTCGGGTGAAACAGCGCAACTACGGATGCGCTTCAGGCGGACGAGTCACCAAAAGCTCCTGTTCGTTCACCCGCAACTCAAAGACGTCGGGTCGGTTGTAGTGCCCGACGACGTCGAAGTCGAACCTTGCCTCCGCGATCCTATCCAGCGCCAGTTCCGCCACAAGGATGCCTTCCTCACCGAAGAGCGGCCCGGCAATGTATCCCCCCAAGGGATCAACTATTGCGCTTCCCCCTCGACTGATCACCTCCGGCCCGGGCCCGATATCCTCCCACTCCGCCGGGATGTCCGACCTTGTCATGAACTGGTTGCTGGCCAGCACGAAACAGCGACCCTCCAGCGCGATGTGGCGGATCGTCGCCTGCCAGGAGTCACGGTTGTCCGCGGTGGGAGCCACGTAGATCTCCACCCCTTTGGTGTACATCGCCATGCGGGCCAGCGGCATGTAGTTCTCCCAACAGATCAGTCCACCAACGATCCCGAACGGGGTATCGATCGTGGTCAGCGTGCTGCCGTCTCCATCGCCCCAGATCAACCTTTCCGAAGCTGTGGGCTTCAGTTTGCGGTGCTTGCCAAGCAGGGTGCCGTCCGGACCGAAGTAGAGCAGCGTGTTGTAGAGGGTGCCGCCCCGGATACCAGGGACTCGCTCGCTCACCCCCACCACAGCATAGATCGATGATTTCGCGGCTGCCGCCCCCAGCGCCTCGGTGATCGGCCCCGGCACCTCCACGCTGTTGGCCCAGTATTGGGCAAAGGCTCTACGCCCGGCGTCGCTTCGACTGCCAACAACCGATCCAAAGCCGAGCCCTCTAGGATAGCCGGGGATCAGGAGCTCCGGCAGCACAGCTAGTTCCGCTCCTCGCGCGGCGGCTTCAGCTATCAGACGACACGCCTTATCCGCTGTCGCGTCCCGGTCCAGCCTTACCGGTGATGCCTGCACGACCGCAACTCTAACCGACTCGCGCATCTCGACGAGACTCCTTCCATCGGAGGTTTTGGAGAGGGAGCCCTCCACCATGCCTGCCCATTATATAAAGGGCAGGCTGAGAAGTCACCCAGACCAACATCTACAATTACTTGACGGTTCCCTCGAGCCGGTGATATAAAGGCTCCAGGTCAACGCTAACCTCATTCATCTCCGCGAGGTTGGCCTGTGGCCCTCTTTTGTTAACGCCACCACGATGGTGGACGGTCCTCTTTGCCTTGTGTCCCATGGTTGGGACAGGACACTTGCGAGGCAGATGCACCTCCGGTGCAGGGCCCAGCAGTCGCATCGCCTATCCAATACCCAGCAATCGTTCGTCGTGGCCCATCGAGATCCAGCACTGGACACCATTACATGGAGGTCAACAAGTGTCATCGGAGAACGAAAAGTCGCGCATTTCCCGCCGGGCCTTCCTTCGCGTTGCAGCGCTTGCCTCGGGCAGTATTGCCCTGACGGCCTGTGGCGCCCCCGGCACACCAGCCACCGGTTCACCGGCTCCCGGGGCCGCCAGCTCATCCGGGGCCGCAGCAGCGGGCACACCCGCGGCCGCGGGCTCGACGACAGGGGCGGGAGCGGCACAAAAGGGCGGCATCCTACGGGCAGCAATTATCGGTGAACCCCCTTCCCTGGACCCGCAGTGGACAACCGCCAACGTGACCACAGAGGTCACCTGCCACATCTGTGAAACCCTCTTCACCCTTGACGAAAAGCTGAACAACACCCCATTGCTGGCGGAGTCCCTGGAAACCTCCAAGGACGGTCTGACCAACACCATCAAGCTGCGGAAGGGCATCCACTTCCACAACGGCAAAGAGATGACCGCGGAGGATGTCGAGGCGTCGCTGCTCAGGTGGAGCAAGCTGGCCGGCCAGGCCAAGATGCTATTCCAACGATTGGACAGCATCAGCAAACCGGATCCCTACACCATGGTCTTCAAGATGAAGACCCCCTACGCGGTCTTCGATTCGGTCCTCAGCTTCCGCTCGCAGGGCGCGGTGATCATGCCGAAGGAGGAAGTGGAGGCGGCGACCGAGAAGAAGCAAATCACCAAGCCCATTGGCACCGGCCCATACAAGTTCGTCGAGTGGCAAAAGGACCGCTACGTTCGGGTAACCCGCTTTGAGAACTACCACAACGGCATTGGGAACAAACCGAACGGTGCAGGCGGTCAGCGCCCCGTCTACCTGGACGAGATCCGCTTTATGCCTGTTCCGGACCAATCAGTGAGGGTGGCGGGCATCCAGTCCGGCGACTACGACTACGCCGAGGGCATCAACCCGGACCAGTTCAAACTGTTGAAGGACTCCAAGACGGTGACCACCGTGGTCAGCAGCGTGCCCACCAAGTGTCCGACGCACTACATCAACAAGAAGTCACCGATCACCGGTGACGTGAAGCTGCGGCAGGCCATGATGGCCGTCATCGATCCGGGGGCGGCCTTGAAGGCGGGATGGGGCTCCTCCGACTTCTACCGCGTTAGCGGCGCGCTGATGCCGAAAGAGGGACCCTGGTACACCGAGGTGGCCACCGACAAATTCAACGTGAAGAACCTGGACCAGGCCAAGCAGCTACTCGCCCAGTCCAAGTACAAGGGTGAGCCGATTCGCTACCTGACCACCCAGGAATACCCCAATATGTACCAGGAAGCCGTGGTCTTGAACCAGAACTTCCAGTCCCTCGGACTCAACACCAAGCTCGAGGTGATCGACTGGGCATCCCTGATATCCCGGAGGGCCAAGCCAGACCAATGGGAACTGTTCGTCACCTGGAATGGATACTATACCGACCCATCCCTAATGGACTGGATGAACCCGGACTACCCGGGCTGGTGGACCAATCCCCAGATCGACGCGCTGCGCACGAAGCTGCTCGAGACCACCGATCCGAAGGCGCGCTTCAGCATCTTCGAGGACATCCAGCGCCTCTTCTACGAGCAGGTACCCATTCTGAAGCTGGGCGACGTCCTGGACCTCTGGCTCACGAGCCCGAAGCTGAAAGGGATCGGGACCTATCCTACACCCTTCTTCTGGGACGCCTACTTGACCAAGTAAGACAGCCTTGGTGGTGCGTCCGGCAAGTTCACCGCACCTGTGCCCGCCGCTAAAGCAGCGGGCTGAGAGGCTGTAGGAGTGTGTAGGGGCCCAGCCCAGTTTACTGGGCTTCGTCTTTTCAGCCCGAAGCTTGAGCCTCGGGCAAGACTTAGTGAGGAGTCGCGGTGGGCACACAGATAGTTCGTCGCTTGCTGGCACTTGTGCCGGTGCTGGCCGTTGTGGGTGTCGTCGTCTTCGTGCTGGTGCACGTTGCGCCCGGCGACCCCGCGGCGGTTATGGCCGGCAACGAAGCAACCCCTGAGCGGGTTGCACAACTGCGCCACGAGATGGGTCTCGACCGGCCAGCGTGGGAACAGTTCGTGACCTGGGTTGCCAGTGTCGCTAGAGGAGACCTCGGCCAATCCTACTTCCTCGACCAGCCGGTCTCCGTCTCGCTGGCCCAGCGCGTCGAGCCGACCGGACTCCTCACCCTGTACGCGCTGCTGTTCTCCATCATCATCGGCCTCCCGGCCGGCATCATCGCCGCCCTCAGGCGCAACTCCTGGATCGATCGCCTCACCATGGTGACCTCCCTGGGAGGGGTCTCCATCCCCCCATTCTGGCTCGGCATCCTCCTTATCCTGGCCTTCGCCGTCTGGCTTCGGCTGTTGCCGGCTGCCGGCTACGTCTCCTTCGCCAAGGACCCAATCGAGAACTTCCGCTACCTCGCGATGCCCGCCTTCTCCCTCGGTCTGCAGTCGGCGGCGTTCCTCGCTCGGGTGGTCCGCTCCAGCATGCTGGACGTGCTGCACGAGGACTACGTGCGCACTGCCAGGTCGAAGGGACTGCGTGACCGCATCGTGCTGGTTCGCCACG
Organism: Chloroflexota bacterium; assembly: GCA_027372455.1. Classification (GTDB taxonomy): domain Bacteria; phylum Chloroflexota; class UBA6077; order UBA6077; family UBA6077; genus JAJYNT01. The sequence goes on from DAHXJB010000049.1 coordinate 7,231, forward strand.
CCCTGCCCAACGCGATGATCCCCGCCCTCACCGTGATCGGCAACTCCATGGGCACCCTGCTTGGAGGAGCTATTGTCACCGAACAGGTGTTTAACCTGCCGGGGATAGGGCGGCTGATCGTGGAGAGCGTGCTGCGCCGGGACTTCCCGGTCATACAGGGTGCGGTGCTCGCCATCGCTGCTGTCTACGTGCTGGTCAACCTCCTGGTGGACATCGCATACGTGGTCGTCGATCCGCGAATACGGGAGAGGGGTCACCGATGCTGGTAGACGGTCTCGTGCTTCGAGTTTCTCCATCGGCTTCTTCTCGCGCTTCCCGATGGCACTGGGTCTGGCTGCTATCACGCGACTCAGGCGCCGTGCTGGGCAGCGTCATCCTTTTGCTAGTGACTGTCTCCGGCTTTGTCGGCCCCTACCTGAGCGGATGGGACGTGCTCAAGGTAGACCCCATGAACCGCCTTCTTCCACCATCGAGCAGCCACTGGCTGGGAACCGACGGCTTCGGACGAGACATACTTACCAGGGTGTTGTTCGGAGCCCGCATCTCGCTGTGGGTGGGTCTGGCCACCATGATCGGCTCCACTGTGCTGGGAACCGCGGTCGGGTTGATCGCGGGCTATTTCAGGGGCATAGATGGTATTATCATGCGGGTGATGGATGGCTTCATGGCCTTCCCCAGCATCCTGCTGGCCATAGCGATCATGGCCAGCCTGGGTCCGCGCACGGAGAACGTGATCGCCGCCCTGACGATAGTGTACCTGCCACGCATCGCTCGACTGGTGCGCGGCCAGGTGCTGGTGGTGCGCCAGATGCTGTTCGTGGAGGCAGCCCAGGCTCTGGGGGCCAGCAGTTGGCGTATACTGCTGCTGCACACCCTTCCCAACTGTGTCTCACCCCTGATCGTGCAGGGAAGCTTCACCTTCGCATTCGCCGTGATCAGCGAGGCCTCACTCTCCTACCTCGGAGCCGGAGTGCCGCCCGAGCTGCCGACCTGGGGCAACATGCTGCATGAGGGAGTACCATTGATGGCGGCAGCATGGTGGATGTCGGTCTTCCCGGGCATCGCGATAGCCATCACGGTGCTCAGCCTGAACCAGCTGGGGGACGGGTTGAGGGACTCGCTGGATCCTCGGATTCAGAAACAGTGACCCTTTGCTATCATCACCATACATTCCTTATGGGAGACAGCTCATGAACAGTTACGCCGGCAGCATCGGGCAGTCCAAATGGGAGTTGGATACCCCGGCGCTGCTAATCGATTTGCCGGCCATGGAGCGCAACATCGCTCGCATGGCCGCCTTCTTCGCGGATAAGAAGGCAAAGCTGCGCCCCCACTCGAAGACGCACAAGTGCCCGACCATTTCGCACAAGCAGCTGGCTGCCGGCAACGCCGTGGGTGTAACCTGCGCCAAGCTTGGCGAGGCCGAGACGCTGGCGGCGGCCGGGATCACGGATATCTTGATCGCCAACCAGATCGTGGGACCACAGAAGATAGCGCGCCTGGTAGGGTTGGCCCACCACGCCGACGTTATGGTCGCCGTCGACGACCCCGTCAACGTGGAGCAGCTGTCAGCTGCTGCCGTTGATGCCGGTGTGCGGTTGCGTGTGCTGGTTGAGGTCAACATCGGCATGAATCGGTGCGGAGTGGAGCCGGGCGAGCCCGCGCTGGAACTTGCCCGCAAGGTAGCTGAGTCCAAGGGGTTGCGCTTCATGGGACTGCAGGGCTACGAAGGTCACCTCGTCATGCACCCGAACCTGGAGGAACGCCGGCAGCGAACCCTTGCCGCCATGAAATCGCTGGTCGATACTCGGCGGTTTATCGAGGGATCAGGCCTGGAGGTGGCCGTAGTCAGCGGGGGTGGCACGGGTACCCACGACATCACGGGCACGGTGGATGGGGTGGACGAAATCCAGGCCGGCTCCTACATCTTCAACGACGTCCGGTACCGGTCGGTCGGCGCACGCTTCGACTGCGCCCTGACGGTGCTGGCCACAGTAATCAGCCGGCCCAACCCGACACTGGCGATCACCGATGCCGGACACAAGGTACTCACCAGCGAGTTCGGTCTGCCGGAGTTGGTGGGTATCGACGGCGCGTCGCTGATCGGCCTCTCGGAGGAGCATGGCAAGGTGGGATTCAAGACTCCCAACCGAGAGCTGCGCCCAGGCGATAGGGTGGAGTTCATACCTAGCCACGGATGCACGACCATAAACCTTTTCGATCACTACCATGCCATCCGCGACGACCGACTGGAGGCCGTCTGGGAGATCGCCGGCCGGGGCAAGTCACGTTAAGCATTCCGACACAGCAAGTGTGTAGTTTTGTGGGGACACCCCACACCCCGCCAGGCGCTGCGCCCTGGACCCGCTTTCCACGACGCAGCTGAAAGGAAGCACCGACATGGCACATACACTCCGTCTCGGCGAGCTCACCCGCGAGGATGTGCGGGAGTTGGCACCCCATGCGACGGTGATTCTGCCCACCGCCTCAACGGAACAGCACGGACCCCATTTGCCGTTAAGCACGGATACCCTGCTGGGAGAAGCGGTGGCTCTCAGGGCGGCAGAGCTAGCCTCGGCAGAGGTGCCTGTGGTCGTGGCCCCTGTGCTAAACGTCGGCATCTCCGGGCACCACCTCTTCTCCTGCGCTCTCTCCCTCAGGAGTAGCACGTACCTCGCCATGCTGAACGACGTGGCCGACAGCCTGGTGACAAGCGGTTTCAAGCGAATCTTCATCCTCAACTCTCACGGAGGAAACGACGAGGTCGTGAAACTGCTGGCGAAGGAGTTGGTGCTTCGCCACGAGGTGGCTGTGGCCGCCGGCGGATATTGGGAACTGGCAGAATCGGCCATTCTGAAGGCTGGAGGGGAGCAGGTGGGACGGCTGCCGGGTCACTCCGGCGGCTTCGAGACGGCGATGGTCATGGCTGTCGCCCCGGAACTGGTGCGCGAGGACCGGATGCCGGCGAGTGACCCGCAACCAGCACCGATATTCGCGCGGGGCATCGCAAAGGGACTTGTGGTGCAAAAACACGGCGAATGGGCCCGCAGCGGCGGCTATACCGACGCACCGACAAGAGCCTCGGCTGAAGCAGGAAAGATCCTGCTGGACGCCATAAGCCGGGCCGTTGCCGGTGACATCGTGGCCTTCCACAGGGCATCCGGCAGTTAGCAATTCGCCAAACTGGTCTTGATTCGTAGGGCGGGGGCTTGTCCCCATACGCGTTAACTTAAGCATAGGCTGGTTGTAGTAGGACCTCGTTCATATGCGCAACCCTTTGAGGAATAGTGGACGGCTCCCCGAGAA
>DAHXJB010000064.1:0-1844 GCA_027372455.1 Chloroflexota bacterium
TTGCGAGGTCTGTCCAGATCGCGTGAACGCGGTTTGACCGGCCCGGCCCTCCTGGCTCTCGCCACCCTGGAGCCGCTCACGCGGCGCGTCGGTGCTGGCGAGGTTCGACTGGGGCGCTCCGGCACCAGTTTCCGCCTCCTCCCAGGTCCCCCAAACGACGCCATCAGCACCGACAAACAGCTGGTTCTGCGTGCAAAGGCGGAGCAGGCCCGAAAGCCCGTGGGCATGGTCATCGTCGTCACCAAAGACTGGGGTGTAGCAGAACTCGCCCGCGGCGAGGGGGTAAGAAGCATCCTGATCCGTGGCACGGCCAACGCTGCCGAGCTGGAGCGAGGGATCGCGGCACATGATAGCGCGCTAGACATCGATGTCTAACAAGGAACTATGTGCTTGTTGTTATTGGCTCCTCATTAACTACCACCTGCTTGTAGTTAAGCCCAGTTCTTATCACTAATCTCCACGCTAAACCCACTTTTCCAACCGGATTCTATTTTCTTTCCAGGACAAGTGCTGTATACTCCGCATGGTCTGCGGCTTGTCGATCTCCCCGGCGGGTAGCCGGACAAGGGTTTACTATGCTCTTCGCCAAGCCCAGTTCCTCCAGCTGAACAGAGATAGTTTTCGAGGAGAGCGCCATGGCCCCGCGTGCCGTGCTCATCGCTGCAGCAGCGAGAGACCCCTTCGTCTCCGAGCTGGTGCAACTCCTCCAGACGGAAAGGATGGAGGTGCTGGTAGCCCACGATGCCGAAGCCGTCCTTAGGACGGTTCGTACAAGGCACCCCGCTGTTGCGGTGTTGGACACCGTGTTGCCGGGGGGAGACGGACTCTCCCTCTGTCGACAGCTCAAGGGGAACCCGGCTACCGTGAATACCCAGGTTTTCTTCTTCAGTGTGTTGATGGCTCGCGACCGTTGCCTGGAGGCCGGCGCCGACGGCTTCATGCTAAAGCCGATCGAACAGGAAGAGCTACTCGCAAGGATCCGAGAGGCCCTGAACGACCGGGTGCGACAGCTGCCCCGTCGTGCAAAGTGACAGCAGCCCTGGAATCACCAGAACAGTAACACAACGAACAATGGAGGCCCTCGTTGCAGAGAAGCCACCGTTCGACTAGTCGACTCGCCGATGGCATCGGCACAGAGTACTCGGACGCCCGCTGGCTGGAAGATAGCCTGGGTCACGTGAAGGACCTATCGGAGCGAGTCACAGAGCTCTCCACTCTGATGGGGATCTCCACCCTGCTATCCTCAGAACGTCCGCTGTCCGACACACTGGAATCGGTGTGCCGGCTCGGCGCCGAGATCTGCAAGTCCCAGGTATCCTTCATCCACCTCGCCGACGGTGACGAAGACCTGGTTTGTGTTGCCCGCCACACTACCGGGGATTCGCTCCAGTATGCCTGGGAAGGGGTCGCCAGGATCTACGGCAGAAAGGCGATCCAGAAGGAAGGGATGGTTCTCTGCTCCAACCTGCTGCTGCGGCGAGAGAGCCAGACGGAGGATCAGGGGCAGCCTCGTATGGGGGGCATCTGCGCCATCCCACTCAAGGGCAGGACCCGTGTGGTGGGCACCATAGAGATCGGCTATGCGGGGCCTCACCGCTTCTCGGCAAGGGAGAAGGATGTGCTGAGCGCCATAGCAGCTCAGGTAGCGATGGCGGTCGAGCGCAGCTGGCTGATCGACCAACTGCAGGAGCAGTTGGCCAGGGCAGACAGACTGCGAGAGATAGGAGCGCAGATCGGCAGCAATCTCGATCTGGACCCACTGCTGGATTCCATCGCCAACTACGCTTCCAGGCTGCTGGCGGCCGAGTTCAGCGATGTGTTTCTGGTTGATCAGCCCGTTGAGG
>DAHXJB010000065.1:0-4849 GCA_027372455.1 Chloroflexota bacterium
CGATGCCGGGCGTCTCCACCGAGTATCCTCGGGCCAGCGCGGCTACCTGGGCGGTCAGCCGTTCCCCCCAGCTACCCGTTCGTCCCACCCTGTAGGCGGCGTCGACGGCCGAAGCGGCATCGAAGGTCGCGCCCAGGTCGGCGACGCTGACCTGCCGCTGGGCGTCGGGACCACGCAGCAGTAAGGGGCGGCTTGCTCGCTCCTCGTACAGCGGCCGCAACTCCGCCAGCGCCCTGTCCTTCTGCATGCCTCCCAGATTCACGTCTCCAACCCGCACGCCGGGAAAAACGGAGTTGAAGTAAATCAGCTGATAGCCGCCCACGACGGCCACGAACAGAAGCACGGCAGCGGCAGTCACCACCAGGCCTACGCCCCGCGAAGCAGAACGTTCCCTGCTGCTTTGCCTCGCGAGCCTCCTTTGGCCGGGGTCTGCCCTCCCCGCCTCGGTAACTCTACCCATTGGGAGATCTTCCTCTCACCTCAATGCCCGCTGCAGGGCTGAGCCGCCCTGCGCTGAGGACTGGGGGTCTGATTGTCCTAGATGCCGACGTGATCTGTCAACCAAGCGAATAAGGACGCGGGGCCGGGACTCCGGCTACGACAACCTGGTGTGCGTTGGCGGGGACGGGACCGTCAACGAGGTGGTCAACGGTGTGCTATCAGGGGATAGCGCCGGGCCTATGCCAAGAATCGGGATGATTCCCAGCGGAACCGGATCGGACCTGGCCAGGACGGTAGGCATACCTCACCGGATCGAGGAGGCGTGCAGGAGGCTGGGCCAACCCTAGAACAGTGGTATCCGACCTGGGCATGGTATCCTATAAGGGCAGAGAGGATTCCACCGTTACCATGGATGGGTCCACCTTCTCCGGCCGCACGTTGGCGCTGGTGCTCGGCATCGGCCAGTACTTCGGCGGAGGCATGCGCGTCGCCCCCAATGCCCTGTTGGACGACGGCTATTTCGACGTCGTGACTATCGGAGACATCGGTCCCCTGGAGCTGCTCTACAACCTTCCGGGCGTCTACAGAGGGACTCATCTGCGGAATCCCAAGGTGAAGTCCGAGAGAGCCAGGACCGTTCGCGGGGAATCGGACGAACGGCTGATGATCCAGGCAGACGGGGACCTATTGGGCGAGGTGCCGGCACAGTTCCAGATCCTCCCCAAGGCCCTCACCTATCTCTACTGAATCTAGAAAGGTGCCCCATGGCCAACGGTAAACTCGCCTTCCGCGCGGGCATGTTGCTGGGTGCCGCCGCAGGTGCCCTTTGGGTAGTCGCCGGCCGTCGGTGGCTGGACAGCGAATACGAGCTGCTGGACTGGAATCGGGTGCAGGAGATTGCCATCCGCACCTGCGGCAAGGCCCCCCTGGAGTCACCGTGGAGTTCCCGAAAGCTGCGAGCTACCTACGAAGAGATGGTTAGGCAGTTGGAGGGGCCTATCTCCGACTACACCAGGACCAGCCTGCCCTCCACCGGGGCCTCCGTGTCGGTCATGGGACGCAGAGAGTGGATCGAGGCCAACGTCGCCGGCTTCCGCTACCTCTTCGAGCCGGTGGAGGAGATGTATCGAGAGATAGGGCGGCAGACTACGGTGGTCGTCCCCGGCATCGCGCAACTGAGCCAGCTCGCCGTGAGCAGCCAGATCGGGCTGCTTCTGGGGTACCTGTCGCGGCGAGTCCTGGGGCAATACGACATGAGCCTCCTGGGCCGAGAGCCGCTGTCGGGCTCCGGTGGAAAGCTGTACTTCGTTCAGCAGAACATCGAGGGCATCGAGTCCCAGTTGCACCTGCCCACCGAGGAGTTCCGGTCCTGGATCGTCCTCCACGAGTCGACCCACGCCCACGAGTTCGAGGTCTTCCCCTGGCTGCGGGACTACATGAACCACATCCTTCGAGCCTACCTGGACTGCGTACTGCAGGAGGTCCGTGCGTCCTCCGGCGGCATGGGGGCCGCACCCGCCGTGGTGGCCCGAATGATCGACAACCTGAGGTCTGGGAGAAGCATCCTGGAGTCGGTGATGAGCCCGCGGCAGCAACGATACATGGGACAGCTTCAAGCCCTCATGTGCCTGCTGGAGGGCTACAGCAACCACGTGATGAACGAAGTGGGCAAGGACATCATGCCTCACTTCGACAGGATAAAGCAGCGGGTGGAATCCAGGTCGAAGGAGAGAAGTCAAACGGAGGAGCTTTTCCTCAAGCTCACCGGGCTGTCCATGAAGATGGACCAGTACCGGCTGGGAGAGCTCTTCGTCGACCACGTGGTCGAGGCCAGGGGGATCGAGTTCGTCAACCGGGCCTACGAGGGTCCCGAGAACCTGCCCACCATGGACGAGGTGCTGCATCCGGAACGCTGGATCACGCGGATGGAGAGCGCCGCCTAGAGAGGCTTCCGGCCATGAACGTGATGAGATATACGGTGATAGATGGCCGCGGTGCATCCTGTTCTCACGGCCCGCCCTTGAACCCTACGGCAAGGGGCCGGCGTGGGGTCGCAAGTGGTTGGCGATCCCCCCAGCGATGCCCCTGGCCACCGCCTCCCGAACGTCCTCGTTGGACAGCAGGAAGGCTTCGTGGGGATTCGTGAGGAACATGCTCTCCACCAGGACGCTGGGCGCCGGGCCTCTCAGGCTGAAGAAGTGGCCGTAGGGCTTGCCGGCCAACAGGTCTTCTTTCACCCCCCGGTCCGGCAGATCGTAGCCCGCCGCGGTCACCTCACCCAGCAGCCGATCCTGGATGGCCGTTGCCAGCAACCGGCTCTCCTCACCGTGGTTGTCGACGTTGTAGTAGCACTCGGCTCCTCGCACCCGAGGGTTGCCCAGGCCGTTGAAATGGATGGACACGTAGACCCGGGTCCTGCCCACTGCCGCTACCCGGGCCTCCTGCTCCAGCCGGACCCTTTCCGTTGGGTCCGGATCCCGCAAACCGGTCAGCGGCAGATCGTCCTGCCGGCTGACCGCCACCGTGAGCCCCTCTTCTTCCAGCAGCTGCTTCACCCTCGTCGCCACGGCCAGGGTCAACTCGTACTCCTTCAGGCCACCGCCCACGGCGCCGACGTCGATCTTGCTGTGGCCCGGGTCCAGTCCCACGTCGGCGGCAAAGGGCTCCACGGCCCCCATGGGCTCCTCCTCGCCGGCATAGACCGGGAGCGCAGAGAGCAGCAGGGCCAGGGCTCCAATCAGCATGGTAGCCTTGATCATGGCACCTCCAGACAACATCATAATTCAGTTGGAGCCCCGTGAAAAGGGCAGCGGGCATGGGCCGCAACGCAGGCTGGATCGCCGGAGACTAGCTACAACTACCTTATGCTATAATTGCCTGGAGCTTAGTGTTAGTCGCACTGGCAGGAGGTGATAAGGTGCCAAGGAACATCGAGTGGCTCGGGCACGACGTCTTCAAGATCTCCGACGGTCCGACGGTGATCTACACGGATCCCTTTCGCCTGCAAGAGGGTGCCGACAAGGCCGACGTCATCCTGATCACCCACGATCACTACGATCACTGCTCGCCGGATGACGTGGCCAAGATCCAGAAGCCGGACACCGTGATCGTCGCTCCCCACTCCTCGGCCCAGAAGCTGAAGGGAAAGGTCGAGGTGGTGACGCCCGGCAGCAGGCTGGAGGTCAAGGGGATACCGATCGAGGTAACCTGGGCCTACAACACCAACAAGTTCCGGAGCCCGGGCCAGCCCTTCCATCCCAAGTCGGCCGACTTCGTGGGCTACATCTTCGCGGCCAATGGCGAACGCTTCTACCTGGCGGGAGACACCGACCTCATCCCGGAGATGAATGGCATCGAAGTCGACGTTGCCATGATCCCGGTCAGCGGAACCTACGTGATGACCCCGGAGGAGGCCATCGAGGCAGCCAACGTCATCAAGGCGAGGCTCTTCGTGCCGATGCACTACAACGCCATAGTTGGAACCAACGACGACGCCAAGAAGTTTGCATCCGGGGTCAGGAACGCCCAGGTGGAGATCCTGACTCAGTCGTGACTCGATTCGTAGGGGCGCACGGTTGTGCGCCCCTACCCCTCGTCCCGCTACAATCTGAACCCTGCCGGCTCTCTTGGTGGTTCAGCCGTCTCCAACAGCGCATCCACCGCCTCGAAGATCCTCTTGGTTGCGGCTACCACCGCATCCACGTCCCGGGATTCGTCGGGGCTGTGGGCTATATATGCCACCACGATCTCCTTGGCGATGTCCAGCTTCTTATCGTTGGTCGCCTTCATTCCTTACCTCACATCAGCTGAGGGTCTAGTGGTTGAAGATTGTATCACATACCTTTGCCCCTATTGGCACGCCCTTTGCCCCCTCCTGTCCGACCCACGCCTATCACAGTGCGAGTCTCAGAAGGACTTCGAGGCACCAGGGTCAGAAAGAGAGACACAGCGCTATGACCGACAACCCCGACGAGGTTGAGGAAGAAAGCCGGGAGGAGCTGCTCCACAACATACCCGAGCTACTCCCCGTTCTCCCCCTCCGTGGCACCGTGGCCTACCCCTTTGCTGCCATCCCGCTGCAGATCGGGCAGGAGCGGTCGGTGCGGCTCATGGAAGCGGTGGCAAAAGGAAATCGGCTCGTGGCGCTGGTGGCCCAACGGCGTGCTGAGGTGGAAGGGGCTGGCCCTCCGGACCTGTACGGCATGGGCACCGTGGCCCGGGTTCTCCAACTGGTGAAGCAGCCCCAGGGAGGGTTGACTGTGGCCATCCAGGGGCTGGAACGGGTCAAGATCCTGGAGTACACCGCCGAACAGCCCTACCTGGTAGCAAAGACGGAACTGGTACCCGAAGTGGAGGAGCAGACCCCTGAGGTCGAGGCGCTGCGCCGGAACCTGTTGACACTGTTCCA
>DAHXJB010000066.1:0-2523 GCA_027372455.1 Chloroflexota bacterium
ACGTCGCTGTTCATGGTGAGGCCCATCACGTTGCTGCCGGCGAAGGCCCCCGCGTCCACGGTGACCCTGACCTGATCGGAGAATCCGCCGTGCTCGATGGCGAGGACCGCCGTCATGATCTTGGTGAGGCTGGCCGGCGCTATCGGTTCGTACGCGTTGCGTTGGAAGAGAACCGCTCCGGAGTTCCCATCCACCACGATGAAGTGGTTGGTGGATGGTTCGGGGTCGGCGGTTTTCGGCTTCCGGACGGGAGGCGCTCCTCGATTCACAACGAGCGGCATGATGGGGCTGCGAGGTTGAAGGATGTCCGGCAGCGTGGGCTGCAGCGGTTCTGCGAGTGGAGCCTTGGGAAGGGGTGTGGCAGGGACTTCAATAGGACCGGTGGACGGCCAGATACCGAGCGCCGCCACGATCGCGGCTACTCCCGCGATAGCTGTGACCAACCACCACCAACGGTGGCGTTTCTTGTCTTGACCCTTTTGGCTGCCGGTAGATTCCGAATTCTCGTCTGACATTGGTGGTGTGGCGCCGGTCATTGGTTCGGTAAATCCCGGCGCAGGCAGGGCTTCAACTGTGGAACGGCCCGCGCAACAAGCGTGCCACTCTGTTGCTCCACGGGCCATCCTCCTATCCCACGCATCAGCTACCCGGCGGTTAGGCGCAGAACGTGCGCGACACGGAGTGCAACCGGCGAAATGTTGGATTCTGGGCCGCGCAGTTGGATGCGAGGTCCTGTGCGCGGGAGAAAGGAACGGGTGATGAAACGGACGGATATCGTGAAGGCATTTGTGAAGGCTCTGGAGTCTCACGACTTGGAGAAGGTCGCCAGTTATCTCTCCGACGATTTCACATTCACCGGGCTGACCTCGCTTCCGATCGGTCGTGAGGGGTTTCTGGACCTTCAGCGGGGCATCCTGTCGGCTTTTCGAGACTGGTCTTACAACCTGAGCGACGTTGTTGAGGAGGGTGGGATGGTGAGGGCGACTGCCCGCATTACCGGGACCCACACCGGAGACCTGGTGGTGCCGGTACCTGATCTGCCCGTGGTCCCGGCTACCGGCAGGCGCTTCTCGTTGCCCGCTGAGACCCACCTGTACTCGGTGAGGGGCAGCAAGATAGCCACCCTCAGGATACTGGTGGTGCCTGGAGGCGGTTTCCAGGGCCTGTACAGGCGGTTGGGAGCCAGGCTACCGGAACCATCTTTGATCAACGGATGAACCGTGCAGCAGCTTGTGATGGCACGATTGCCATAGTGAGGCTCGAGCGAAAGGGGAATGCAGATGGCAGTACAAGAGAGACGGCCTGCCTACAAGCGGGGCTGGAAGACCGGGTTCAGCAACCGTCGCTCCATGAACGCCCGGGCTGAAGAGCGGCGACTGGCCCGGCCAAGGCGAGATGCCTACGGGCAGGTCATTAAGGACAGCCGTTTCGGGGGCGTGGGAATGCCGGGAGTGACTCGGTAGGTGGTCCCGACGGCGTGCCGAAAGGGGCGGGTCCGCCGACCTGGGGGCTTGCTACCGGCAAGCCCTTTCCAGCGAGGGGAGAACATGCTATAAGAGTCATGGTGACCGACAAAGTGCAAGGGTGAGAGAATGAGTCCGACCTGGTTGGACGTGGCGATACTGGTTGTGATCGGCGCTGGGGCCTTCCGAGGTTTTCAGCGCGGGCTGGTCCGCGAAGGGATGGCATTCGGTGGACTGGCCATTGGGCTTGTCCTGGCCACCGAGTGGAATTCCAGGGTGGCGGAGTTGCTGCGCCCTTTCGTTGGGGGCGGGGCGTTTGTGAACGCCTTGGCGTACCTGCTGGTGGTTCTCGTTGTTCTGGCTATTGCGACCCTGCTGACCGTCCTGATCCAGCGTTTGATGCGGCTGTTTCTGGTGGGGTGGTTGGATAGGCTAGGTGGAGCAGCGTTTGGAGCGGGACAGGGCGCCATCGTCGCTGCATTGCTCTTGGTGCTGATGGTACGCTTCCCGATCATGGGCCTGGACAAGGCTGTCAAGGGTTCCGAGACTGCTGTCTTTCTACTGGAGACGGTCCCGGCCGTGCTCTCGTATCTACCCTCTGAGTTTGCTTCAGTGGAAGATTTCTTCAACTCCGGCACGCTTCCCCTAAAATGATCCGAGATTCGGGTAGCAATTCGGAGTGTGAGGCGGAGCCGGGCCTTCGGACGTGGATGGCTCGGGCGAAGGGCTAGAGGTCAAAGGGACAGTCTCCCGGAAAGGTGGGCCAGATGGACGAAGATGTCGAAGAAGATGTCGCGAAGATAGAAGAGACGCTGCGCACCGCGGCAACAGCCGGAGAGGGTTTCGATGCCATCGGCCTGGTCCACGGTCTGGGGCTCCTGCCGGAACCAGACGCGCGTGCAGCGCTTGAGAAGCTGGCAAATGAGAATGGGGCGGCCGCTGTGCCCGTGCTGCAGAGGCTGGCTTCAGTCGACGGTGGTGCGGTGTCCGCTATGGCCGCTCAGGCGCTAGGGACCATTAGGGACGACAGAGCTGCTTCGGCCCTGGCGGCTCTTGCCTC